>JAYVRQ010000800.1:0-2812 GCA_043776145.1 Chthoniobacteraceae bacterium | reverse complement strand
CCGGGAGCGGCTGGAGCGGGCCATTCCCCTCGCCCGCGAGCAGGCCGTCCATGATCGACACGACCCGGCGCTGCGGCTCCCCGCGCAACGGCCCGCCGTCGGGATGAGCGAAGCGGATAATCATGTTCAGGTCATAGACCATCCGCCAGATCGAGTCGTTCCCGTACCACGATCCCGCGCCGACATAGAATTGACCGTCGAGATTTTCTTTCGTGCCGACTGTTTTGATGCCGCGCAGTTTTTTGATGATTTCCCACGCGCCTTTCAGCGCCCTGAAAACGAACCGGGACTTTTTTTGAAACCGCTCGCGCAGCCGCGCCTGCCAGTAAAAAATGCGCGGCGTGTCGTCGGAAAATTCATCGCCGCCGTTCGATGGAAAGCCGAGTTGATGATGCACGAGATGCGCCTTCGAGCCGTTGATGCCGACGAGGTTTTTCAGCGCGCCGGTGACGCCCGTTTTCTGATGCGTCTTCATTTTCGGCAGGTTGATGAAAAGGTCCGCCTCGAGCACGGTCTTCGCGATCAGGTAACGATGCACGCCCTTCCGATGCACGCTCACGGTTTCCGCCGGATCGTAGTCGGACACGCGGAACGAGTCCGCATTGTGGCTCACTTCTTCGAGCAGGCTGTGGTGGTCGATGACGACTTCGCTGTAGCCGCGCGGGTCGCCGGGATGATCGGAATCGAGTTCCATGAAGCCGCCCTTGGGCCGCCAGCGTTCGCGCCGCAGATCGAGGAACTCCACGACCGGCGCACTGCTGCCGCGGTATTTTTCGATCAGCTTGTCCACGCCCGTTTGCGCGATGAGCGCGGCCCAATCGCACGTCTGGAGCGGCACGTCGCCGACCGAGATTTTTTCCAAACCCGGATATTTTTTCAGACACGCGCGGATGCACTCGTCGATCAGCGCCGTGTCCGTCACAAGCGCCGCGATGGGAAACTCCGCGTGCTCCGCGTGCTTCACCCAGTTCGGCTTGAGGACGATGTTTCGGAAAATTCCGGCGGGCAGATTGCGCAGGATGAACGCACCGAGGTCGGTCTCAGGCCCGAGGGCGATTTCGAGTTCGTTCATCAAATTCAGGACGGCGAAGCTAGCAGCTTGAAACGCCGTGTAAATCGGGGACCGCGCCGTGAAAAATGGCGTCTTTCCAAAAAAGCGGCAGATACCCAAACTTGGAAACCATGAAACGAAAAACCGCCTCCGAATTCGATCAGGAAATCCTCGACCTCTACGATGACTACGCGCATGGCCGTCTCGACCGGCGCGCGTTTCTCCAGCGCGCTTCCAAGTTTGCCGTCGGCGGACTCACGGCGGGCGCGATCCTGGCTTCGCTCAGTCCGAACTATGCGCTCGCCGAGCAGATCGCGAAGGACGATCAGCGCATCGCTACTGGCTACGAGGAGTATCCGTCGCCAAAGGGCGCGGGGAAGATGCGCGGCTATCTCGCGAAGCCCGCCGGTGCGGAAAAGAAGGCGGCGGGCGTGCTCGTCGTTCACGAAAATCGCGGGCTGAATCCTTACATCGAAGATGTCGCGCGCCGCGTTGCGGTCGAGGGTTTTCTCGCTTTCGCGCCCGATGCGCTCACCCCGTTCGGCGGCTATCCCGGCAATGACGACAAAGGCCGCGAGATGCAGGCGAAGCGCAATGGCGAGGAGATGATCGAGGATTTCATCGCCGCCGCGCAATGGCTGCAAAAGCATCCGGGCTGCGATGGGAAGGTGGGCGTCGTGGGATTTTGCTACGGCGGCGGGATGGCAAATACGCTTGCGGTGCGCCTGCCCGAAATCATTGTGGCCGCCGTCCCATTTTATGGACGCCAGCCTTCGGCGGAGGACGTGCCGAAAATCAAGGCGTCCCTGCTGCTGCATTACGCGGAACTCGACACGCGCCTGACCGCCGGATGGCCCGATTACGAGGCCGCATTAAAGAAGGCCGGGATCACCCACACCGCGCACATTTATCCCGGCGTGAACCACGGCTTTCACAACGACACCACGCCGCGCTACGACGAAGCAGCGGCGAAACTCGCGTGGTCGCGGACGGTCGAGTTTTTCAAAAAAACGCTGCGCGCTTAGCAGCCAGTTGAAAAACCTCATTCAGCGCCGTAGGCGCTGAGGCTCGGATCGCGCACGCGGCAGGTATTTCAACTAGGCTGTTAGCGGCGCCAAACGCCGCAGGATTCAGCGCGGCGCGGGGGCGGCGGCGGGATCGAAGTTGAAGTTCCAGCTCACCTGCACTTTTCGGCCTTTCACGTTTCCGCTGACGATGACGGTGTAGCCTTGTTTGCGCAGCTTCAGATTTAAGTTCGCCTCGGCCATTTTGGTCGCCGCGTCATATTTTACTGGCACGGCCCCGATGCCGCTGATGCGCATCTCGACGCTTTTCGAGTCGAGTTCGCCGAGGGTCGCGAGGTTGGCTTTGATGGTCGGCTTCGGGTTCGAGATGGTCTCGCCTTCCATCGGCTCGGTAATCATCGAACCCGCGGCATTCATGCTGAGCGTGGATTCATCCGCCGCCGCGGAGACGCCGCCGCCGATCATCTTGAGCGCGTTTTCAAAAATTTGCGGCTTGGCGGCTTCGACAGCGTAGCGCCCCAATTGCTCCGCAGGACTGCTGTAACCGAGCCGCTGGCCATAGACGGTGAAGGCAGCTTCGTAGCCCGCTTCCTTCACGAGCGCGCGGGCTTCGGGAGTGTGATTGCCGAAGGGATAAGCGAGCGCGTTCACCCGGATGCCGAGGCGCTGTTCGAGGACTTTTCGCGAATCGAAAATCTCCTTTCGCAGCCAGCCTGCCTTACCCAGCGTTTGGATG
>JAYVRQ010000799.1:0-9452 GCA_043776145.1 Chthoniobacteraceae bacterium | reverse complement strand
GCGTGAACGGAATCAGATGCTTCACCGGTCGGCGGCAGCCCGCGAAACTCAACCCCGCCAGCGCCATCGACGCGCCCATCAATTGCAAAAAATTCCGGCGCGAAACCTCACCGCCCTTGAACTCCGCCGCCCCCTGCGGGAACTCGCGCTCGAGCCAGCCCTGAAATTCCGGCGTCTTCTGAAGCTGGCCGACGCTGCGCCAGTATTGCTTGCCGGTCTTCGGCGCTTCGGGGTGTTGGAGAATGCGTTTCATCGGTGGCAGCCCGCGCAATTTCCTACAGGCGGATTCAAATGGAGTTTCTCAACGAGCCCATTGCCCACGCGCAACTGGGCTTCCTTTTTCGACTCATTTTCAAAAGGCATCGGCTCCCAGTTCAGGTCCGTGATTTTATCCAGCGGCCGCACTTGCTCCTGCGGCGCGCGATGGCATTCGAGACACCAGTCCATCGAGTGCGGCTTCGCGTGATACACCACCGACATTTCGTTCACCTTCCCGTGGCAGCTCACGCACGACACCCCGCGATTCACATGCGCCGAGTGATTGAAATAAACGTAGTCCGGCGTCTTGTGGATTTGCACCCACTCGATCGACTTGCCCGTGGCCCACGACTCCCTCACCAGCGCGAGTTTCGGATTCTCCTTCTGCACCTGCGAATGGCAGTTCATGCACACCTGCGTCGTCGGCACATTCGAGTGCGCCGCCACTTCCACAAAGCTGTGGCAATACCGGCAGTCGATCCCGAGCTGCCCCGCGTGGACATCGTGCGGAAAATTCACCGGCTGCGGCGGCTGATAGCCGACGCGCGTGTATTTCGGCGTGAAATAATACGGCATCGCCAGCGACACCGCTCCGCCGACGACGACCGCGCAGAGGACGATTTTGAGAGGGAGAATGTTGCTCCCGCGTGGAAAAATATTCGCCATGCTGTCAGGAAACGAAGCGGGCGAAGGTCGGAAAATCGGCTTGCGGCATGGAGCGGGAAGTCAAAGTGGGAAGCAGAATGTCGGTTCGGCGAAATGATTGCAAGCGACTTTGTGAAAAATTTCACAAGCGGTCAATGGACGATTCGCGAACGCGCATTTTTGCAGCGACGCAACCGCTCACCGGCCTTCAGTGGGCGCGCATCATTTGGAATTCCGACACGTCATCGCAACAACAAAACCGGATTTTTTTCGCCGGAATCTCATCCGAAAAAATCACGCTACTGCTAAAGAAGTTCAACGCGACGATGCCGGCGTCATCGACAGTGATGACGGGTATGTGCGGCTGAAGAGCGGGGAGCGAGACGGTGACGATCACCCGGACGCAGGCTGCACGGGACGGCGTTTGACCGCGCCGCGGGCTTCTGATAAGCCGCGCCCATGTCCGAATCATCCGCCACGCTTGGCATCCTCGCCCTCGAAGGCGACATCGACCTTTACCAGACGCCGGTCGTGAAGGAGAAACTCAACGAACTCATCGACCGCAAAACGGAGCGCATCCTCGTGGACCTGAGTCGCGTGAACTACATCGACAGCTCGGGCCTCGCGCTTTTCATCGAGTGCCTCCAGCGCATCGGCACATACGGCGGGAAGCTGGGCATCTTCGGGCTGCAACCCTCGGTGAGCCATATCTTCGAGATCGCCCGGCTCGATCAAGTCCTCCACATTTACCCCGACGAAACCACCGCCCGCGCGACACTCTAACCAGCCATGCCATCCTTCGATATAGTTTCCGAAATAGACACGCAAGAAATCGACAACGCGATCAATCAGGCGCGCAAGGAACTGGCGACGCGCTTTGATTTCAAGGGGAGCACGGCGACGATCGAGTGGAGCGAGAAGGAGTCGAAGATCGAACTCAAGGCGGAGGATGGGTCGCGCTTGAGGAGTCTGCACGACATCGTGACGGGCAAGCTGGCGAAGCGGAACATCGACCTGCGCAATGTGGAGCGGAAGGATGCCGTGATCTCGCCGCTGGGTCATGCGACGCAGGATTTCGTGGTGAAGCAGGGGCTCGATGGCGACAAGGCGAAGGACATCGTAAAGGCGATCAAGGGTGCGGAGTTCAAGGTGCAGAGCACGCTGCAGGAGCGGCAGATTCGCGTGAATGGGAAGAAGCGCGATGACTTGCAGGAAGTGATCGCATTTTGCCGCGGGAAAGACTTTGGCGTGGCGCTGGCTTACAAGAACTTCCGGGACTAACTCACAATGAACGCACGACACCTCAGCCTGCTTTTCACCCTCGCCTCCGCCGTCGCCGCCAAAGGCGGGCAGCCGCTGGAGACCTACGACTTCTCCCTGCGCTTTCCCGCCGCCATCAGCCGCTTCGCCTCCTACGCCGATGTCGCCGCCGAGGGCGGCGCGCAGGCGGCAAGCGAGTGGACCAGCTCCGGCAATCCCGCTTCCGCCGCGTGGCCGAAGGAAAACCCGCCGAAGTTCCGCACCTCCGTCTCGCCGCAATTCTCGACCATCGGCTTCGGCTCGGGCAACCACCTTTACGTGACGGCGGAGGCGGTGAATATCAACGCCGGGAAATACGGCTTCTTCATTCCCGCGAGCGCGCAGGTGTTTAGCAATCACGAACAAATGCGCAACGGGGTCGGCTACCGATTCGATGCCCAATACTATCAAATGCAATGGGGCAAGATGGTCACGCCGAAGTGGGCCGTCGGCGGAAACTTCAACGTGACTGCGAGCAGCACCCGCCTTGATCTGGCAGGGACGCGCATCGTCCGCAGCCAGAGCGAATCCTACAACTTCCGGGCGGGCGTCGTGCATCAACTCCTGCCGCGCCTCCGCGTCGGCGTCACTGCTGACTACAGCTTCGCGCCCTCGCGCACCGACACCGCCGTCTTCAATCCCGTCGCCTTCCGCTTCCAAAATCAGCGCACCACCGACACCGCGCATCAGGTGCTCTTCCGCACCGGCGTCGTCCTGCGTTATGCGCCCGGCTGCGATCTGTATGTGGATTACCAGACCGGCGTCTTTAGCGATGCGAACGGCACTCTGGCCGTCCACCGTTTCCCCATCGGCATCGAGCACACCATCATCAAGGACATCCTCTTTCTCCGCGCCGGCACGCTCATCGACTCGCGCGGCAATGTTTCTGCCACCGCCGGCTTCGGCCTGGCTCTCAGCGAGCAGGCCAGTCTCGATGTGGCCTACCAGTACGACATGCTTCCTGAAATCCGCACGGAGTTCGGCGTCGGCCAGACCGTCGTGGTGTCGGTGTCCGTCGGGCTTTAACTCGCCGCCAGCTTTTCCATCAGCCGGTCGATATCGACGTGGCTTTCGATGAGCGCCTGGATTTTGTCGATCTTCTCCACGTCGCCGGGGAGCGTCTTCACCGTCATCGAATGGATGCTGCTCGCAACCGCATAGGTTTCCAGCGGTGAGGCGATGGCGGGGATGTCGGCGTTGGCGAGCATTTCGACGACGCGATGCGAGGGGGCGAGGCTGCCGGCGAGGATGAACCCGGCGAGCGAGATGCCCTGCTCGCCGCTGGAGGCGATGGCGAGCGTGGCCTCGACCACGTCCTCGCGGTCGCCCGGCGTGATGACGAGCGTGCCCTGGCGGAAATGCTCCGCGACGTTCGCCGAATTGATCGCGCCGATGATGATTTTCTGCACGCGGCGGCGGCTCTTGTTTTTGCCGTGAACGAACTCGCCTTTGATGGTCTTCGAGATTTGTCCGAGCGTCGCATTCGCGAGCAGCGGCTCCTCGGGAATCACGCCGAGCAACTCGATGCCGAGCCGCTCGAAACCGCGCCGCGCGAAGTCGCGCACGTACTCGAATTTGTCTTTCAGCACCTTGTTCAAAATCACGCCGACGACCTCGACGCCCTCCTGATCGAAGAGCGCCTTATTCAGCGCGATTTCGTCGATCGGCTGGCCGATGCCTCCGCGCGTGACGAGGATGACTTTGGCTTCCAGCAGCTTTGCGACGCGCGCGTTCGAGAGATCGAAGACGCTGCCGACGCCCGCGTGGCCCGTGCCTTCGATGATGATGAATTCCTTTTCCCAAGCCGCGCGGTCGAACGAATTCTGAATGTGCCGGACGAGATGCTCGTTGTTCGAGTGCTCGATGTAGCGCCGCGTGAAATCGGGCTCGACAGCGATGGGGCTCATGGCTTCGAGCGGCGTCTGCACGCCGAACGTCTGGTCGATGAGCACGGAATCCTCGTCGATGCGCCGCCCGTCCACTTCCACGAACCGCTGCCCGACCGGCTTGATGAAGCCGATGCGTCCGATGCGCTTTCTCAGCGCGCCGAAAAGCCCGAGCGACACCGTCGTCTTGCCATCGTTCTGTTTCGTCGCCGCGACGAAGAGGCGTTGAGTAACGTCATTCATCCCGCCTTAAACTTCCGACGGATACAGCTTCCGATACTCGATCGCCTGCAAACCGAGGATCGCCGCGACGCCGAGAATTTCATCCTCCGTCGCACCGCGCGAAAGCTCCGCGCACGGCTTCGAGAGGCCGAGCAAAATCTGCCCGTACGATTCCGCACCCGCGAGATACTGCACGAGCTTAAGCCCGATGTTGCCCGCGTTGAGATCGGGAAAAATGAGCACGTTCGCGCGACCGGCCACGAGACTGCCCGCGGCTTTGATTTCCGCGAGATCGGGCAGCAGCGCGGAGTCCGCCTGCAACTCACCGTCGATTTCCATTTCGATATTCAGATCGTCGGCTTTCTTTTTCGCGAGCGCCGTGGCGGCGGCGATCTTCGCGGGCGACGCGAGGTGCCCGCCGCTTTTCGTGGTGAAGCTGAGCAGCGCGACGCGCGGTTTGTTGCCCGTGAGCTGCCGACAAATCGTGCCCGTCTGCACGGCGATCGTGGCGAGCTGCTCGATGGTCGGATCGGGGATGACGGCGCAATCGGCGAAGAGCATCACGCCGCGCTCGCCATACCGTTTGTTGGAAAGATCGAGCATCGTGCAGCTCGAAATGCTGGTCGTGTTCGGCAGCGGTTTGATGAGCTGGATGAGCGGACGCAGCCCGCTCGATTTCGTCTCGCTCGCGCCCGTCACAAGCCCGTCGGCCTGGCCGTACTGCACCATCATCGCGGCGAAATAGTCGGGCCGCGAGATGAGTTCGCGCGCGTCCTTTTCCCCGAGATCGCGATAGCGCTTCAGCACTTCGAGCCGCTTCACAAATGTGGGCAAATCCTCCGAAGCCGCAGGCTCGATGATGCCGATGTGATCGAGGCTCACATTCTCCGCCGCGGCCACGCGCTCGATGTCCGCGCGCTTGCCGAGCACGATGGGCGCGCCGATTTTCAACCGGACGAAACGCGCCGCCGCCCGCAGCACGCGCGGCTCGGTGCCCTCGGGAAAAACGATGCGCTTCGGATGGCGCTGCAACTTGGTGAAGACCGTGTCGATGAACTTCATGGGGCGGGAGTGTTGCGGTCGAATTCGGACGATACAAGCGCCAACTCACGCCGGATCAGCGATGCAAAAATTTCGTCCGAAATGGTGGAGTCATCCAGCGACAGGCCGCCGTCAGCGTGGCCGGTTGCAAACCGTGCAGTCTCTCCGCGGTTGCACATCGGTTATCGGTCCAGCATTTCCGATGGCCTTTCGCACCACACGGGTATTCCACTTGGGAACGAGGAAAAAAGCCGTTGTTCACTCAATCTAATCCAGAACAAAGCGGCGGAGGATGCGGAGGTAAGGCGTGTCCTGCCCCGCGCCCGCGCGCCGCACTTCGCGCATTCGCTCCCGTAGCAAACCAGGCGCTCAACAACGTCGTCGCCCAAATTTGTTCGGTCGGAGCACTTCAGGATGCCGACGGAACCATCAGCCTACGCGCTCGATCTCCGCCGCGCGGATCCCAGAGAAGGCACCAATGACAATGTGCGGCAGCAACTTCGCCGGACACACCGCCAGAATCTTCCGCAGTTCTGCCGGCGTGAAAATCGCCGGTGCGAGTTCGGGACCGTTGAATGGACGTTGCTCGATTCTGGCATGGCTCGCGCGGAAATCCCGAAGTGCGAGACGCCTGACCATATAGCGCGCCTGCCCACGCTGACATTTCTTTGACAATTCCTTTGCCGCCCTATGACACATGCGGCTCCGAACGTGTCACAGTTAGCATTATGAAAACACGTCTCCTTGTTTGTCTCCTCGCTGTGCTGGCTGTGGCGGGAATCGTCCGCGCGGATGGGCTCATCATCATTCGCAATCCGCCGCCGAGGCCGGTGCCGCAGCCGTGGCGTCATCCGGTGTTCGCGCCGCTGGAGGTGGCGTTTCACAAGGTGGATGTGGCGATCGAGGGGCAGAAGGCGACGACGCGCGTGGAGCAGGAATTCGTGAATCCGAACGATGCGACGCTGGAGGGGGACTATATTTTTCCCATCCCCAAGGGCGCGCACATCGACAAGTTCACGATGCGGATCGGGGATCGCGAGGTGGAGGCGGAGTTGCTGGATGCGGGGAAGGCGCGGGGGATTTATGAGGAGATCGTGCGTTCGCAGCGCGATCCGGCGCTGCTGGAATACTCGGGGCGCGAGGCGTTCCGGGTGCGGATTTTCCCGATCGAGCCGCGGTCGCGGAAGAAGGTGTCGCTGGTTTATACGGAACTGTTGAAGGCGGACGGCGGGCTGGTGGCTTACACGTATGGGTTGAATACGGAGAAGTATTCAGCGGCCCCGGTGAAGACGGTGGGGCTGAAGGTGACGATCGCGCAGGAGTCGGCGATCAAGGCGCTGTATTCGCCGTCGCACGCGGTGGAGATTCGGCGCGATGGGGATCGCCGGGCGACGGTGGGTTTCGAGCTGGCGAATGCGCGGCCGGACAAGGATTTTCAATTGCTGTTCTCGACGAGTGACGCGGAGGTGGGGGTGCATTTGCTGACGCAGAAGACGAGCGCGGACGAGGGGTGGTTCCTGCTGCTGGCGTCGCCGGGGGCGGAGGCGCTGAAGACGCGGGAGGCGAATCCGAAGGATGTGGTGTTCGTGCTGGATACGTCGGGGTCGATGGCGGGACGGAAGCTGGAGCAGGCAAAGAAGGCGCTTGCGTTTTGCGTGGAGAATTTGAACGACTCGGATCGTTTCGAGGTGCTGCGGTTTGCGACGGAGTCGGAGCTGCTTTTTCAAAAGATGACGGAGGCGACTCGGGGGAATCGGGATCGGGCGCTGGGTTTTGTGAAGGAGTTGAAAACGATCGGCGGGACGGCGATCGACGACGCGCTGAAGAAGGCGCTGGGCCTTCGCCCGGCGGAGACGAGACGGCCATTTATCGTTATCTTTTTAACGGACGGACAGCCGACGGTCGGGGAGACGAATGAGGATAAAATCGTGGCCGGTGTGGCGCGCGACGGGTCGGCGCAGACGCGGGTGTTTTGCTTCGGAATCGGGACGGATGTGAATACGCATCTACTGGACAAAATCGCGGAGCGGACGCGGGCGGCGACGCAGTTCGTGCTGCCGGAGGAGGATTTGGAGGTGAAGCTGTCGTCGTTCTTTTCAAAGATTCGGGAGCCGATGCTGACGAGCTTGAAGGTGTTGTTTCCCGAGTCGGTGCGGGTGTCGAAAATGTATCCGAATCCTTTGCCAGACTTGTTTCGCGGGGATCAGCTCGTGCTGGCGGGGCGCTACACCGGCACGGGTGAAGGTGATGTGGTGCTCGAAGGAATGCTGAACGGGGAGGCGAAGAAGCTGGTGCAGCGGGTGAAGTTTCCCGAGCAATCGTGGGGCAATGAATTCATCCCGCAACTGTGGGCGATGCGTCGCGTGGGATGGCTGCTGGATGAGATTCGGTTGCGCGGCGAGAGCGCGGAATTGCGCGAGGAGGTCGTCGATCTGGCGCGGCGGTTCGCGATCGTGACGCCTTACACCAGTTACTTGATCGTGGAGGATGAGGCGCGGCGGAATGTGCCGCTGACGTCGCGCTCACTGCAAACGCTGGACAAGAATCGCGGGGCGCAGAGTCAGTTGCGCGAGAGCTTTCGCGCGCTCACGACGGAGAAGGCGGGGGACGTGGGTTCGTTCAATGCGCGGTCGAATCAGGGGCTGAAATACGCGGAAGCGCCGGGTGCTGCGCTGGACTTGTCAAAAGCAGAATCGAAGAAGGCGGTCGTGGCAGCAAAGCCAGCGTCGGCGGGCGCGGTGACGAAGCAACTGGACGACATCGAGCAGCAGTCGCGGGTCGTGAACGGGAAGAGCTTCTACCAAAACGGCGCGCAGTGGATCGACAGCACCGCGCAGAACGCGAAGGCGGCGAAGAGTCAGCGGATCAAGTTCGCGTCAGCCGAATACTTCGATCTGCTGGTCAAGAATGCCGAAGCCGCGCAATGGCTCGCGCTCGGTCAAAACGTGCAGTTCACGATCGGGGACACGCTCTATGACGTATTCGATTAAGGCGCAGGCGGCATCCAAAGCGTGCGCTCTTTTCCCAAACTCACGGGAACGAACTGATGCGCGCGGCTGTATTCGACGAACGGTTTTTCGAGCGCGGGCTCCTCAACACCGGTGAGGATCGCGCCCGGCGGCTTCGCGGCGAGTAACGCTTCGAGATCCTCGGGGGCGATGAGGTGGAGTTGGCTGCGGCGCTCAGCGGGAACGAAGCGGGCGCTCTTCCAAGCGAATGGGCCGGTGGCGAATTCAGGATAAGTCGGCAAGCCATTTTCGATGGGGTAAATGGGCGCGAGTGTGAGGATCGGGCCACGCGGTGAATGCTCGCGGATTTGGGCTCCGATGCGGGCGATACGGCTGGGGAACCAATCGTCAACAGGGCCGAATGAAAGGCTTTTCGATGAATAGTAAATAAATAATAATAAGCATGTTACAACTGAAATCTTAAAGCATATCAAAGCACATCGACGCGATGTTGACGGAGCGGACATTCCATAAACAACGCCGAGCACAAAGAGCGGGATGATGACGAAAAAGTGCTGATATTGATACCGCGATGGGGCGAAGCATCCGAGCAAAGCGAACGGCAAAATCCCAAGCACGAGTGTGGTGCCGAAAGTGAAGTTTACGCGGCGGCGGATCGTGAAAGCAATGTAAGTCAAGAAGAGTGGCAGGCTCGGGAGTGCGACCTCTTTGAAGAAAAAACGCAGCTTGCGCAGCGGATGCATCGTCTTGCGGATGCGTTCGTTTTCGGGATCGAGCAGTCGAAGCCGGGGGAACTGGAAGTTTCCAAAAAGAAACGGGTCGGCGTGGGCGAACAGATAGTAGAGCGATGGGCCGAGAGCCGCTGTTGCGGCGAGAACATAGATGCCGGCCACGAGCGCGCGGCGGCGGACCGGCGCAGGAAAGAACCAGATCGAAAGCCAAAGCGGGATGAGAATCGGGGCGCAAGTCAGTCGCGTTCCGGCGGCGAGCCCACCGCAGACGGCGCTTGCGATGGCGTGTGGAATGGAATCGCGTCGCGCGGCGTTCACCTGAAGGATCGTGGCGAGGACGATAAGGAGCGCGCTGCTGTCGTGATTCCACGCGCGGCCCGTGGTGAAGAAGAAGAGGGGAT
>JAYVRQ010000798.1:0-2827 GCA_043776145.1 Chthoniobacteraceae bacterium | reverse complement strand
ACGCAATGCTGCTCCAGCAGAAACCCGCCAGACAAAATGCCATCCATTGCCGGTTGGAAATCATGGCGCGTCGGAGCGGGCGGGTTGGAGTGAATCGTGGGGCGCAGGCCGGCACAGTGGGAATCGCCTTAACGGATGCACCCGAGCCGCGCAACTTCTTAATCTCCAAGCGACACGCCGGAAAAAGCGGGGAGCGGGTGAAGGGAATCGAACCCTCCTAGCCAGCTTGGAAGGCTGGAGCTTTACCACTAAGCTACACCCGCGAATGGCCGCAATAGTGCGCGGCGCGCGCGCGTTGACAAGTGACATTTTCGTTTCCGGGGAACGCATGGGGATGAATGCCTCACACCAGCGGCACCTCAAACACTCGAATCTTCGAGCCCGTCTCGAGTTCCTGCGCCGTCACGTCGTTGCCCGCCCCGGCGGTCAGCGGGAAGGCCGTGCCCCGCACTTTCAACACATCGACAAACTGCGCCTCGATTCCCGCCGAGCGCGTGCCGCCGCGCACCGTTCCGCCGAGGACGATCTGCGCGATCTTCGAGACCGTGCCGGCGTTGTTGGTCGTTCCCGTTCCGCCGATCGCAATGTCATCGCCCGAACCGAAGAGGCCGTCCGCCCCCGCGTCCACTCCGGCGATAATGCTGATGCTGCGCACATCTCCGCCGATCACCACTTTGCCGAGCTGCGCATCCGAGTTCGTCCCCGCGCCGCGCGCATTGTCGAGCGCCGCCGCCGCGCCATAGCCCGCGAGGATTTCCGCAAAGCGCGCCTCTCCGTCGATCTTGAGGGATTGAATGGCCGGCGCATTGGCGGTGCCGGGCGCGGCGATGATGGCCGCGATGTCCTCGCTGCCCACGATGCTCCCGCGAATGTGCAGCAAGCCGATCGAAGTCTCCGCGCGCACCGTCCCACTCATCGCCAGACCGGCTCCGGCATTCGCGCCGGACTTGAGATCGCCCTGGATGTCCAGAGTTTTGATTTTGCGCGCGATCACGTAGCCGCTCTTCAGGAGTGTCGCGCCGACTCGCGAATCGCCGCCGAGGATGTCCCCGCCGATCAATCCGCTCGCCAGCTTGCCCGACAGTTCCACGCCGCCACTGCCGTTGCCAGTTCCGCCTTCGATGTTTCCAAAGACACTTAGTTTCTGAATGCTCGTCCCCACGATCCTGCCGGAATTATCCCCGCTTCCGCCGACGAGCGCGCCGGTCTGCAAATTGACGATCGCGCCGGACGCCTTGATGCGCCCCGAACCCGCGCCCGCGCCGCCGATGAGCGAGCCGAAAACGGAAATCTGGCTCGCTGCACCGCGCGCCAGAATCGCCCCGCTGCCCTCGCCCGCCCCGCCGCGAATCTCACCGTCCACCCGCAGGCTTCCGAGGCTGGTGTTCGCGATGACCTGCCCTGAATTTTCACCGGCACCTCCCGTGATGTTCTTTTTCACGACGAGCTTTTGCAGCACGCCCGCGCTCACGATGCCGGACCCGAGCGATGCCGAATTGTCGCCGCCACCCACGCCTCCAGCCAATCCCCCGATCCGCAACGATTTGATCGTCGGCGCGAAAATCACACCCGAGCCCGCACCCGCGCCGCCGGAGACGAGGCCACCGACAACGAGATTGACGATCCTCGAGTCCACACTGCCGGACCCGCTCAGCGTGCCGCTGTTGGCACCCGCGCCGCCGGTGATTTTGCCGATGTATCCGTCCTTGATTTTTCCAGTGAAGGAAATCGTCCCCGTATTGGCGTCCGCGCCACCGACGATCCCGCCGTCGATTTGCAAATAACTGATCGAACCGAATTGCGAGCCCAGCACGCGAAAGTCCGCCTTGAAGTTTCCATGCACGATGAAACTGCCGACCGGCCCAAGCACGAGGCTGGTCGTATCCAGCCCGGTGGCCGTGCCCTGCGTCGTCGTCCCGAAGCGCCCCATCGAACGCACAACGAGGCTGCCGATCGCCGGCGTCACCACGTCGTCGCCGACGACGATCTTCCCGAGATCGCCGTCGATGTTCACCGCGCCGAGGTCGATGCCATTGACGAACTGCAAAATATCCCCGCGCACGCTCGCCGCGAAAATCGAGCCGACGTTCACATGACCGTCGCTCTTCACGCCAGTCGGGCTGCCTTTGAAGCCCGGCTGATGCTTTGCGCTCACCGTCAAATCCGCGCGCTGAAACCGCGTGTCGCCGATGAAATTGATCGCCTGGAGCTGGCGTCCGCCGACATCGTTCGCGTTGCCGAAGATCAGATCGCTGATCAGCAGCGCGCCCGTGGACACATGCACCGTCGCGAGGTCGCCATCCACGTCGATGAACTGAATCGTGTTGTCGTCCACGCGCCGCAGGTCGTCGTTGTAGATCGTCCCCCGCCCCGCGCCGCCCGCGATGGTAATCGCCGTTTCCGCGCTGTTCGTCACGTCCTTCAGATTCACGAAAAAACTCTCCGTCGCCTCGAACACCCCGTCGCCATTCACCTGCACCGTGAAGGTCGTGGTTTTCGCATTCGCCGCGATCGTGCCGCTGAGCTGGTTCACGATGGTCGGGTTATTGTTGGTGTCCCTGGTGACGAGCACGAAATCCGATCCGCGCACTGCGGTGCCATTGGTCGCGGTGAGGTTGAAAGTCGTCGCGGTCGTCGCGTTCGCCTGGCTCAGTTCCACCGTGAAGGTGATGTCCCGCACGCCCGAGTCGCCCTCGACGCTGAACGCATCCTGGATCGCGATCCCGAGCGCCGTATCGCCATCCGTCAGGATCGTCCCCGTGCCCGTGCCCGAGCCTTGCAGGAACGCGCCGTTCACCTCGCCCGCGAGCGCGACGGTGAACGTCTC
>JAYVRQ010000797.1:0-9461 GCA_043776145.1 Chthoniobacteraceae bacterium | reverse complement strand
GCCGTCATGTGCCGCACGCCCGCCTGCTCCGCCGCGTCCGCCATCGCCTTCGCGTCGGCGTGGTTCAAAGCGAGCGGCTTTTCGCAGAGCACATGTTTCCCCGCCGCGATGGCCGCGAGCGCGATCGGCTTATGGGTGAAATTCGGCGTCGCGATGATGACGGCGTGAACGTCATCGCGCTGCACGATTTCCGCGTAGTCGGTAGAGCCGATCGTGATGCTCGTGTCGCGTTGCGCCCGCTCCAGCGTTTCCGCATTCGCATCGCAAAGCGCGACCAGTTTTGTGTCCGCGCACAGCGCGATTCCGGGAAGGTGATTCTGCAGCGTGACGCCGCCGCAGCCGATGATGGCAATGCCGATGTTTTGCATGGGAGTGCCGCGTTTTCGCAGCGTGATGGACGAGCGGCAAGCGGTTCCTTTTCATCCGCCGCGCGCCGGCGCGCAGCTAACCGACGGTCGAGGCATGGTTAGACCGCAGGTTTGGCCCGATTGGCGACTTCGAGGATGGCATCGAGCACGCTGGAAATCTCTGGCGCGATTTCCGCCACAGGGATCGTATCGGCGAGGCCGTGGTAGTCCCGTTTGAAGGTTCTTTGCGGTGTGCCCAAGCGTTCGTAGAAGAGCTTGAACAGAGGATCGAGAAAGTCATCGGTCACTTTGATGTCTGGCCCCCACGGATCGGGTTTGTTGGTGAGGCGGAGGGCGTTGACGAGTTCGCCGACGCAGGCTTCAAGGATGGCGAGGCGGTTCTTGCGTTCAGCTTCCTCGATCAAGTCGTCACTGCGGAGTCCGATCTGGACGAAGGCACGCAGACTGTCGGGAGTGACGAGGTAGTTCTCGATCTCACGCCGCGCCCACATGCGCTCGCTGAGTTGTGAGCCCGTTTGAAGTTCTTTTTCGAGCCGGTCAAAGAGGGCGAAGCCAACGAGATCGGTTTTGGCCTCGCGCAGACCATGATAGTGATTGCGGGCTTCCTGTGGTTGGTTGGTGCCAAGGTAGATCACAGGCACGGAGTCGTGAAGGATCGTTGCAGCGGGATGCCCGAGGCGCGCGGCGAGACTGCGAAGGATAGCGAGATCGGTTGAACCTTCGAGGTAGAGCATCCAGCCTTTTTGCTCAGCCAGATAGTAGTCGGCCATGCGGATGCTTTCGAGGGCCTTCTTCACCTGGCCTCGGGAACGGGTATCAATGCGGTGAGGCTTGCCCACGAACGCCATGACAACATCGCGCTCAGCGGCCTCCTGAAGCACGATTTCAGAGTGGCTGGCGGCGATGATCTGCGAGCTTTGCTGGGCGGCGATATCGGTGAGGAGATTATAGACATCGCGCTGACGGAGGATTTCCAAGTGAGCGTCAGGCTCATCTAGCAGTAGGATGGCACTTGGATTGGCGAGCATGTAGCTGAGCAAAAGTAGAACCTGCTGGCAGCCGCGCCCCGAGGAGGACAGATCGAGTTCAACGCCCGACTGTTCGCGATAGCCGAGGGAAAGCTCGGCACGCTCCTTGATGTAGATTGGTTCGAGCAGGGTAATGTGGAACAGGCTGCGGATATGCTCGATGAGCGATTTCCAAGCGGTTTGGTCTTCGCGGGAGGACAGTTGCCAGCAAAGGTTGCGGAGCACCTCAGCGGTTCGACCTTCTCCGATGAGCACGCTGATTTCGCCGCCTTCCTTGCGGTGTTCGCGCTCGGCAAGACCGGACATGGGCGGTAAAAACACAATGGAGTGACGCCGCGCACCTTCCGGCACCTTGCCGTCGGCAGTGTTCTTCAACCGACAATAAAATGATTCCTCGTTGGCGTAGTAAAACTCCATCGAGCAAGTCCAGGGTTTGTCTTCGTGAACGCCCTCTGCCGTTAGCGTGATGTAAACCTTCTCGGTGCGCTGTTTGCCGTCCTCTGTCTTGGTGTCCTGAGTGTGAAGATCGTTCCAGAGCAGCCGAGCGCTGGGAATGGGAATCGGATATAAATCTCGCCGGTTGATGGTGACGCCCTTGCGTTCGCTGGCGGCACTGTCGTCACGCTTTTCCGTCCACCGCCGCCAACCGACATCCCACAGTGTCATAGCCTGCAAGGCAGAAGTCTTGCCGGAGTTGTTTGGCCCGATGAGCACCACGGCGTTACCAAGTTCAAGGGTGGCGGATTCGAGCTTCTTAAAATTGGTGATGGCGAAGCGGGTAATCATAAACGGATTTCAGCAGCCGGAGCATTCGGGGATTCTTGTGTCAGGGTTCGGTTCATCGTTTCTACCCATTTATACCTGAAAGTGAGTATATTTTGCTGCAAATCCCCAAAGCGTGCCTTAACCCAGTCGCACTAGGATGGGGCCATCCCCTTTTCTAAATCGGTGCGGTGGCGACATCGTCACCGCAAAAGCACTCTTTCTACCGATTCGCCAGAGCTGCGGTCGCTTTCGCTTGCGCTTCTTCCGCTCGCCTCGCGATTTCCTCGGGCGATGGGAGGGACATCAGGACTTCGGGTGGGATGTCTCCCATGCTGGCTAGTTTCACGAGGCACTTTTGCCGTTCGGCGAGGGCTTTGTCGGCGTCGCGCTCTTTGCTGAAACGGCTTTTCGCTTTTTCGCTGCGCTGGCGGAGCATGTCGTACACGTCGCCGCCGAGGAGGGCGCTGATGTCGATTTTCATCTTCTCGCGGTTGAGGTCGGCGTCGCTCACCGTGTCACCGTTGATGGGGCCGGCTTTGTATTTGGGGAACATGATCGCGGCTTCGGGGCAGACGCGCGAGCAGGCGGGGCAGTTGGTTTTGCAGTTGTCGTTGTTCTGCACCTGGATTTGCTTTTCGCCGTCCACGCCATAGACGCCGAAGAGGCAGAAGCTGAGGCATTGCATGCAGTTCGTGCAGCGGTCGTAGTCGATGACGGGGAACCACGGTTTCCATTCGCCGTGACGCGCGGCGCCGATGTCGGCGCGGGCGGTTTCCACGGCGTCGCCGATCTGCGCGGGGGCGAGGGCGTTGATGTCTTGAAAGCGGAGCGGCACATCGCTCTCCGCGACCTCGGGCGTCTGGCCGCCGAAGCGACCGAGGACGAGCAGCGGCGATTTGTCGGCGGGGGAAACGGGGCGGTCCGGTGCGCTGCGGGTGACGGTGTAGCCGCGTTCGAGCAGCGAGCTGATCGTCGTGTAGCGATCGGTCGCGTCGAGCGGCTGGGTGCCGGTGCCTTCGTAGAGGACGATACGGAGTGCGGGCGCGAGAGGCATGGTGCGTTACTTTTTCTTCCGCGCGGGAAGAGCCTTGCGCTCGAGCTTTTCGAGCGGGTCGCGGAAGGGCTCCGCATACTTCGTATTCGTGGCGGTTGCGCGGTCGAACTCGGCGAGGGCGCTGTTGTAGTCGCCGCGCGATTGCAGCTCGGTGCTGCGCGCCTTGGTGAGCGCGGTGCGCGCGTCGAGGACTTCGAGCTGCGTGCCGGCTCCCGCGGAGAAGCGTTCGTTCGCGAGGCGCAGCGATTCGTTCGCCTGCTCGACGTTCTTTTGCTGGCTGCGGATCGTCTCGCGCGCGGTCTGGAGATTCGCGTAGGCGGTCTGCACCTCGAGGTCCACTTTTTGCACGGAATCGCTGTAGTTGATGTGCGCGCTTTCGAGCTGCGCGCGCGCCTGTTTCACGCGGCCCGCCGTGGCGAGGCCGTCGAAGATATTCCATTGCCCGGTGAAGCCGAAAAACCAGCCATCCACGGTTTTGTCGAGGTCTTCGCTGGCGCGCGAGTTGCGGAGTTCGTAGCCCGCGTTCGCGTCGAGGCGCGGCTTGTAGCCGGCGAGGGCGACTTTGATTTGCTCGGTCTGCTGGAGGATTTGCTGGCGCTGCACTTTGAGGAAAGGGCGGCGCGCGCGGGCGAGTTCGAGCGCGGACTGGAGGCCGAGCGAGCGCTCGGCGATGCCGAGTTCGCCGGTGACGAGGAAGGTCGGCTTCCCGCTCGCGCCGGGATCCAGGCCCAGCGTTTTCGCGAGCGCGATTTCGGCGAGCAGCGTGTTGTTGCGCGCGCGGATGAGGTCGGGCTGGACGTTCGCGAGTTCCACCTCGGCGCGCAGCACGTTGAAGCGCGGGACGGTCCCGGCCTCGAAACGATTTTTCTGATCGCGAAGCTGGTCTTCCTGAAGCCGCACCGTTTCTTCGGCAACGTTGATGAGCGCGCGATTCGTGAGCACCGCAGTGAATTGCGAACGCACGCTCGCGACAACCCGGTCGATCGTGTCGCGAAGCTGGTAATACGCAGCGTCCTCGGCAAATTTCGCGATCTTGATCGCGGCGCCGACCTGCCCGCCCGCGTAAAGCACCTGCTGCGCTTGCAGCGTGACCTGCCACGTTTGGTTTTGAATCACCCGCGAGCGGCTCGAACTGCCGAGACTTTTCAGGATCGCCTCCACCGCTGGATCGAGGTTCCCGGAATTCAAAGTGCCGACGCTGCTCCCGCTGCTGCTCCCGCCATCGTTGAGAAGACCTTTCGCACGATGATCGTAGCTGCCTTGCAGCGTGAGATGCGGGAGCGCCTCCGCGCGCACTTCGATGATCTGCCCGCGCGTCCGCTCGATCTCCTGAAGTTGTTTCAGCAGTTCGGGATTCTGCCGCAGCGCGATCTTCACCGCCTGTTCGAGCGTCAGGTTTCCCGAGAAAGTGTGATCGACCGGCGCGGCGGCGCGCATGGTTTTCGCCCCGGCCTCCGGTGAAAAAGCGAGCAGGGCAACGGAGGATGCGGCGAGGAGAAATCGGGCTACGGACATTGGCAATAGGTAATGATCTTTTCGTAAATCTGAACCCACGAACGCTGCTCGTTGGAATCCAAGTGCGCCATCATCTTTAGGAGATTCGTCACCATGTCGTCACGCACTTCGCCGACGATGCTTTCGCCGGATGCGGTGATTTTCACGAGAATCTTGCGGCGGTCGTCCGTGGCGTGGGCGCGTTTGACGTGGCCGAGTTTCTCCAGCCGATCGACGAGTCCCGTGGCCGCAGCGGTCGTGTGGCCCATTTTTTTTGCGATCTCGGTCATGGTCAGTTCGCCTTTTTGCGCGAGAAAATCGAGCAGGTAATACTGCGGGAAGGACACGTTGCCGGGGTTGAGTTTCTCCGAGAGATTGAGCACGAAGTTGCGCTGGAGGGTCGTGAAAATGTCGGCGAGGCGTCCGGCATCGCGGCGCATCCGCGCTTCATCGCGTGGAGAGGGCATAAACTTAATGGGGTTGAAGTTAAAGGCGTTGAAGCGCCGGTCAACGAGCGATGCGCGCCATTTGGCCGGGCCTCTTGCCAAGTCTCCGCGGGGTCGATAGCCTCGCAAACCTATGGACATCGAACTGCTTCGCACCATCTCCATCATGCGGGAACTCAATGATGGGGAACTCGCCGCCGTGGCCGCACTCTTCACTTTGCGCGATGCCAGGGCGAAGGAAAAAGTCATCGAAGAAGGCAAGCCGGTCACGCATTTTTACATCGTGTGCGATGGCGTGGCGCATGTCCGCCGGCTGGCGCAGAAGCGCGAGATGCTGCTCGGGCGGATCAACAAGGGAATGTTCTTCGGCGAGGTGAATCTCTTCGACCCCGGCGTCTCGACCGCGAGCATTTACACGATGAAAGACGTGAAGCTGGCCGTATGCGATTACGCGACGCTGCGCGCCTTCATGTCGGCGAATCCCGCGACGGGATACAAGATCGTGACCGGGATCATGAGCGAAATGGCGCGCCGCCTGCGCACGACGAGCGCGCGCCTGGCGAACTCGATTTACTGGACGGCGGGCGAGACGCTGCGGGCGGATTCGTAAGCGCGCCGTCGCGAGAAAAGGCTCGCCGCCCGCATCCGCATTTCCTTCGATGTGTGGCTCATGTCATCTCCCGAAACCAGCGCCGCATCACCCGCCAGTTCGCGGTGGCGCTGGCCTCTGCTGATCGCGCTTTTCGCCATCGCGCTCTCCATTTTCACCCGGCACAACGACTACCCGTTTTACTACCACCCGGACGAATTCGGGAAGTGCAAGCAGGTCGTCGATGGCACGCGCAGCTTCAATTTTCACCACCCGCTGCTCCTGCTGAATGTCGCGAGCCCGCTGAAAAAGCTCGCGGGCAAAGGGCCGGACGCGGGCAAGCCGGCGCAGTTGCAACGCGCGGTGGTCGCCGGGCGGCGGGCGTCCGCGCTGTTCGCCGCGCTCACCGTGGTCGCGCTGGCTGTCGCGGGCTACGTGCTGGGCGGGCCGGGCGGGGCGTTGGGCGCGGCGGTCGTCACGCTGCTGTCCCCGCCGCTTTTTGAACACGCGCATATTTTCAAAGAAGATGCCGCGCTCACGATGGGACTCGCGCTCACCTGCATGGCCGCCGTGCTTTCCGCGAAAGCGCCGCGCGCGGGTTTGCTCGGCGTGGCGGTGGGACTCGCGGTGTCGGGAAAATACCTCGGCCTCACCGCGCTGGTCATCGCACTGCCGGTGATTTTGTTCGCGCCGGTGCGGGACCGGATGCGCAGGCTCAGCCTCTTCGCCGCCGCGTTTGCGATCACGTTCATCCTCGCGAATCGCCAGATGTTCACCCACCTCGGCGAATGGCTGGAGAGCTTCCATCGCGAATTCGGCATGAGCGTCAGCGGCAGCCGCGGCCTCGCCGCGCAAAGCCCGGTCGCGCAATATCTCGAATGGTTCCACCTCACTGTGCCGACGGCGGCGGTCGTTTTCCTCGCGTTGAACGCGCTCAATCTGCTCACCACCGCGCGCCGCCGCTCGCTCGCGGACTGGCTCATCTTCCTGTTTCCATTCGCCTTCACCGCGATGCTCATGGCGTCGCCGCGCGTCTCGGATCGCTACTTCCTGCCCGCCGCCGTGCTTTTCAATTTCAACGCGCTCGTCGGCGTCGGCGTCTCGGCGGAATGGTTCACGCGCGCCTTCGGAAAATACCGGTGCGCGGGCCAGTGTGTTTTCGTGGCGCTCGCGCTCTGCATCGGGTGGCGGGGACAGTTCCGGCTTTTCAAAAAAATCGACGCGCAATTCCAGACCGACGACCGCCGCGAACTCGAAACGTGGATGAACGGGAACCTGCCCGCCGGCGGCAAAGTCGTGCAGGACGACACGATCCACCTGCCCGATCCCGACGATCACAAACAGGAGGGAATCGTCCGCGCATTCCAGCACCCGGTGACGACGCGCGAGTTCGTGGCGGACCTCGGCACGCTGGCCGAACTCCGGGCGCAGGGCGTCCGCTACGTCGTCACGTCGCCGAAAAAAAGCCAGCGTTACACCGGCGGCGCGATGATGCCGGGCGACGCGGTGAAGGTGGAATTCGAGCGGCGCAAAACTTTTTACGAGGCGCTGCCGCGGGAGGCAAAGCTGCTGAAACGCTGGGACATCGCGGAGATCGACACGCTGCATCCCGGCATCGAACTCTATGACATCGGCGCGAGTCCGTAGCGCGCTTCACTGCGCGATCGGGCTCGGCGCGCTCCTCGCGGGATGCCTCGCGCTGCACCGCGTCATGCCTTGGCCGCGCATGGAGGAAGTGTCGGAAAAGCTCGCGTATTTCGAGCGGCACAAGGACGAGTTCGACACGCTCTTCATCGGATCGAGCCGCATCTACCACGGCATCGCGCCGCAGATTTTCGACGCGGCGCTGAAGACGCGCTCGCTCAATCTCGGCATCGACGGGATGAACATGCCGGAGTCCTCGTGCTTCCTCGAAAAAATCCTCGCGCAAAAACCGGCGCGGCTGAAATGGGTGTTCGTCGAGCTGACACCGTTCCGACTCTCGATGGATGAAAACCGCCTCGAAACCGCGCGCGGCATGTACTGGCACGACTGGACGCGGATGAAGTGGATCGCGAGCGAGCTTTGGCACAACGAGCGCAACAGCCGCCGCAAATTCCGCTGGGCACCGAAGCGCCTGCTCCAGCCGCTCAACGACATCGACACCGCTGCGATGCACGCCGGCCTTTTCCTGCGCAACATGGGAAACGTCGGACGCGGCTACGAAGTGCTGGACGCGGCGGAGCCCGCGAACAGCGAGGAGTTCTGCGGCCCGCCGCGCTACGGTTTTCTCGGCATGGATCGCGCGGAGCCGATGAGCGGCGCGGAGTTGCAAGGCTACGAAAGAAAACTCGCCGAATTGCGCGCCCGGAAAATCAACGCCGGCGACAACGGCTGGGGCTTGCGCGTCGTCACCGAACACGCTTCGCAGCTCATTCGCACGGCGGGCGCGGAACCCGTCTTCATCGTCGCCAGTTCCGTGAGCGCGCCGCCGGGGGACTGGCCAGGCCAGCCGAAGGACGCGCCGGTCTTCGCGTATCACAGCCCCGAGCGCGACGCGCAATTCTACCGCGTGGACCGCCGCGCCGACTCCGGCCATCTGAACACCGTCGGCGCGCGCGAGTTCACCGAACAACTCGCGTCCGACTTCGCGAAACATCTCTCCGATGCTGTTCGTTGAACTGCGGTTCTTCCTCTTTTTCGCGATCGTCTTCGCGATCTACTGGTCGCTGCGCGACAACACCGCGCGCAAAATTTTCCTGCTCGCCGCCAGCTACTTTTTCTACGGCTGCTGGGACTGGCGCTTCGTCGCGATCCTCATGGCCTCGACCGCGATGGACTACATGATCGGGATGCTGCTCACGCGCTGGCAGGGCCGCCCCGCGAAATGCCGCGCACTCGTCGGAGCCAGTCTGGCAGTGAATCTCGGGCTCATCGCGCTTTTCAAATACTGCAATTTTTTCATCACCTCCGCCGTCGCCGCGCTGGAATGGCTCGGCCTGCATCCGCACGTCGGCACGCTGCAAATCATCATCCCGGTCGGCGTGAGTTTTTACACGTTCCAGTCGATGAGCTACACGCTCGAGGTCTTCCGCGGCCACCTGCCCGCCGAGCGCAAGCCGCTCGATCTCGCGTTCTTCATCGCGTTTTTCCCGCAGCTCGTCGCCGGCCCGATCGTGCGCGCGATGACCTTCCTCCCGCAGACGAAACTGGCGCGCGAATTTTCCCGCGTCGATGTCCGCGGCGCGCTCGTGCTCTTCCTCATCGGCTTCGTGAAAAAGGCGTGCATCGCCGATGCCTTCGCCGCCCCGGTGGACCGCTACTTCGCCGATCCCGCCGCGTTCACCGCGCTCAGCGCCTGGATCGCCGTGCTGCTCTACGCCGTGCAGATTTACTGCGACTTCAGCGGCTACACCGACATGGCCACCGCCGCCGCGCGCCTGCTCGGCTACGAACTCACGATCAATTTCAACTTCCCGTATTTCGCCGCGAGCGTGAGCGACTTCTGGCGGCGCTGGCACATCTCGCTCAGCACCTGGCTGCGCGATTACCTCTACATTTCGCTCGGCGGAAATCGCGGCGCGCGCCTCTTCATCTGGCGCAATCTTTTCCTCACGATGCTGCTCGGCGGGCTCTGGCACGGCAGCCGTTGGACCTTCGCGATCTGGGGCGCGCTGCACGGCCTCGCACTCATCGCATATCGCGAGTGGACGCTGCGATTTTCCGCGAAAATGTGGA
>JAYVRQ010000796.1:0-9463 GCA_043776145.1 Chthoniobacteraceae bacterium | reverse complement strand
CGCGGGCGATGCAGGCGCGCTACGCTTTCGTCGCTGGGTGTGATCGGCGCGGACAGCTACGTCGGCGTGCCGATGAAGGATGCCGAGGGGAAGATGCTCGGTCACATCGCGGTGCTGCACACGGAGCCGATGCGCGTTTCCGCAGACGACATCGCCACCTTGAAAGTCTTCGCCGCCCGCGCCGGTGCGGAGTTGGAACGCACGCGCGCGTTTGAAAAAATTGATCCGCGAAAATCACGAGAGCGAAGAACGCTTTCGCGATCTTTTCGACGAAGCGCCCATCGCCTACGTAAATGAGGAACTCGACTCGCATTTTCTCCGCGCGAACAAGACGGCTATGCGCCTTCTCGGCATCAAGCCCGAGGACGTACCGACGACTTACGGCAAGTCTTTTGTGCCCGAAACGGTGAACGCGCAGCGCTGGATGCGCGAGGCTTTCGAATCCATCGGCAAAGGCATCGACACGAGCGGCGTGGTGCTCGAGATGCGGCGCAAGGACAACGGCAAACCGTTCTGGATCCAATGGTGGTCGCGCCCCGACCCGGGCGGCACGTTCACGCGCACCATGTTCATCGACATCACTGAGCGCGTGCTCGCGGAGCAGGACCGCGCGCGACTCGAAGCGCAGAACATTTATCTCCAGGAAGAAATCCGCAGTCAGCACAACTTCGTCGAGATCGTCGGCAACAGTCCCGCGCTGCTCGGCGTGCTGCGGCAGGTGGATCAGATCGCGCCGGCGGATTCGACCACGCTGATTTACGGCGAGACGGGCACGGGCAAGGAACTCATCGCGCGCGCCATCCACGATCGCAGCCCGCGCCGCGAGCGTCCGCTGGTGAAGGTGAATTGCGGCGCGATCAGCGCGGGGCTAGTCGAGAGCGAGTTGTTCGGGCATGTGAAGGGCGCGTTCACCGGCGCGATCACGAGTCGCGACGGGCGCTTCGCGCTCGCGGATGGCGGCACGATTTTTCTCGATGAAGTGGGCGAACTCCCGCCGGAGACGCAGGTGAAATTGCTGCGCGTTTTGCAGGAGCAGGAATTCGAGCCGATCGGCGGATCGAAGACGGTGAAGGTGGATGTGCGCGTGATCGCCGCGACGAATCGCGACCTGCCCGCGATGGTGTGCGACGGCGATTTTCGCAGCGATCTTTTCTATCGCCTGAACGTGCTGCCCGTGACGATGCCGCCGCTCCGCGAGCGCGTGGAGGACATCCCGCTGCTCACGATGTTCTTCCTGGAAAAATTCGCGCGCAAACTCGGGCGGCCTATCCGGCAGGTCGCCGAGGAAACGATGCAACGGCTCACCATGTATTCGTGGCCGGGTAATATCCGCGAGCTGCAAAACGTCATCGAGCGCAAACGCGACCGCGGCACGGTTCGCGAGGAATTTTACAGAGGAAGAAAGCCGCTCGCGCACAATCGCGCGGCGTCGTGGCACAGGCATTGCAAATTCGACGGCGACAACTACTGGATTCACGAAAACGGCCCGACCGAATGGAAACCCGAAGGCGAGGAGGCGATGAAGCGCGCGGAGTTCTGGCAGGCGCTGCAAAGTGCGCTCGCGAGGCTGCCTAGCGCATCGCCGCAGTCTTCACGCTGCGCGAGATCGACGACATGCCGAGCAAGGAAGTCTGCGCGACACTCAACATCAGCGAAGCCAATCTCTGGGTGATGCTGCACCGCGCACGCATGGCGCTGCGCCTCGACTTGGAGACGAATTTTTTCCAAGGCAAAGGAGGCGTGGCGCTATGATCGAGCCGACGAATTGGTGGAAGATGAAGGTCGTGATGTTCATCGCGGAGCACACCCCGAAGTGCCACGACATCACGCGCCTCATCTCGCAGTCGATGGATCGCCCGCTGCCGCTGCACACGCGGGTGAAGATGTGGATTCACTACCGCATCTGCGTGTGGTGCGAGCGATACCGGGACCAGCTCGGCTTTCTGCGCGAGACCCTGCATTCCTGTCCGGGGCAGGGTGCATTGTCGAGGGATGCGCGAATGCGATTGAAGGCGGCCGTGCGCAAGAAAGAGTAACTCCCACACATCCCCACACTCAGAGTCAGACGTAGATCAGTTCGGTTCGGTTTCCGCTTGCCGGGATTCTGTTCGTAAGAATTTCCTCCGCGCGACGACCAAGCACCTGATGCCGCAAACTTCCGAGGCACCTGAAACGCCCCGCTGGCTCACGACAAAAGTCGCGGGCCTCGTCTGGCGGATCACGCCGAACTGCCGCGAAGTGGCGCGGCTGACCTCGGAAGCACGCGACCGCGCACTGCCGCTCGGCGCGCGGACGCGGCTCGGGCTGCACCGCGCGTTTTGCAAATGGTGCGCTCGCTACGCTGCGCAACTCGACCTCCTGCACGAAGCCACCCATCGCCTCCCCGAGCATCTCGACAAGGCTTTGCCCATCGACGCGAAGGCGCGGATGAAGCAGGCGATGCGCGAGCGGCAGGGCTGAGCGCGTGGCGGCGCTACCCGGCGACTTTTTCCGGCAGGCGAATCGGCACGCCGTGGCTGGCGAGATACTGCTTCACATCGCCGACGGTGTATTCGCCAAAATGGAAAATGCTCGCCGCGAGCACGGCGTCGGCCTGGCCTTCGCGCAGGACTTCGACGAGGTGATCGAGCGTCCCCGCGCCACCGCTCGCGACAACGGGAACCCCGACGGCCTCGCCGATGCGGCGCGTGATGACGAGGTCGTAGCCGGCCTTCGTCCCATCGGCGTCGATGGAATTCAGCACGATCTCGCCCGCGCCCCGGCGCACGGCTTCCACGGCCCATTCCACGGCATCGAGGCCGGTGGGTTTGCGACCGCCTTGCACGAAGACTTCCCAGCGATCTGGCGCGACTTTTTTCGCGTCGATGGAGACGACGATGCATTGGCAGCCGAAGCGTTCCGCACCCGCGGAGATCAGCTGCGGCGTGGCGATGGCGCTCGAGTTGATGCTGATTTTGTCCGCGCCGCTTTTCAGCATCATGCTCATGTCCCCGACGGTGCGGATGCCGCCGCCGACGGTGAGCGGCATGAAGCAGTGCGCGGCGGTGCGCTCGATGACCTCGACCATGCTGGCGCGTCCGTGCGCGCTGGCGGTGATGTCGAAAAAAACCATCTCATCCGCACCCTGGTCGTTGTAGCGGCGCGCGAGTTCCACGGGGTCGCCGACGTTGCGCAGCCCGCCCTCCTCGGCGCGTCCGAATTGCACGCCGCGCGTGACTTTTCCATCGTGGACATCGAGGCAGGGAATGACGCGCTTGGTGAGCATGTTGGCGGGTGAAAAATGAAGGATTGACCGTGGTTGCGCGGGCAGCTATTCGACTGCGCCGGTTCAGGGAAACACCAGCAAACACAAATTCATTATGGGTAACAACAATGACGATCAATCCGCGAACATTCGCGGCAACGACAAGCCAAAAACGACGGGAGGCTTCACGCTTTCCAGCACGCCGGTGGTCGGCGAAAGCGATCCGGGCGAGACGCACAAATACGAAACGGCCGCGCAGGCGTCCGCTCCGACTTCCGCCGCGTCGCCGGCCTTCGAGGATCTCGGCGCACTGCCGGGGACTTATTTCGAGGACACGATTTATCTCGTGGCGCGCGATCCGCGCTGGCTGTTTGCGTATTGGGATTTCGACTGGTCGAAATATCCGGCGGCGGCAATGCGCGGCGGGTTCGCGCAGTTTTTCCTCAAGATTTTGAAAGAGGACGGGACGCAGGAAACCATCGTCGAAATCACGCCGGACGCGCGGAATTGGTACGTGCCGGTGAGCGCGCCGGACACGCTCTATTTTGGCGAGATCGGATTTTTCGCCCGCGACGGCGGCTGGGCGCCGATCGTCACCTCGGGTGCGACGAAGACGCCGCCGGACGCGCTGGCGGAAGACGCCGCCGCGGATTTTGCGACCGTGCCGCTGCACTTGAGTTTCGAGCGGATGCTCGAACTCGTGAAGCATCACATGGAAGGCGGCGAGACGCTGCTCGCGGCGGTGGCGCGCATCACGGAAGAGGGTCGCAAGATCGCGTTCCATCCGGGACGCGCGCCGGCGTGGACGGACGAGCAGCGCGCGCTGCTCGCGGCCTTGCTCGGGAACAGTCTGCTGGATCGCATGGGACTCGGCTCGGACGAACTCGATTCGCTCCTGCGCAAGCAACTGCTCGAACGGCTGCACAGCGAGACGGCCAGCGGTTTCGCGGGCGACTTGAACAAAATCTTCCAGCCTGCGGTGAGCAGTCTTTTCAGCGGCGTGGGCGCGAGTTGGAGTGCGCAGCCATTCAGCGCGCGGAAGTTTTTCATGCACGTCAACGCCGAGATTATTTTCTACGGCGGCACCGATCCGAACGCGACGGTGTGGGTGGACGGGAAGGAGATCAAACTCAGCCCCGACGGCACGTTCCGATATCACTTCAAACTTCCCGACGGCGACTTCGCGATCCCGATCGTGGCGCGCTCGCCGGATCACGTCGAACAGCGCGCGGCCACGCTTTCTTTCGTGCGGACCACGGAGAAGACAGGCCACGTCACCGACACCGAGCAGCCGCCGTATCTCGATCCTCTGATCGGGCGAAAATAAGGCTCGTGAGTTCCGAGCAGCGCGCGCGGAACGAGACGATCCGCGATTCCGCAGTGCGCGCTGAGTTGGATGCAGCCATCCGCGCTATGAAGAGAACGGTTTGCCGGGTCAACTGTCGGCGGGCGGTGGCGGCCAGTTGCCGTGATCTTTGCGGGTGCTTGCCGCCATGGCGGTCGTCGCCCTGGCGAGCCAGTCCGCGCCTTCATCGGCGGCCAGCGAGGTGAGCCGGACGCTGAGTTCTTTCGGGCTGCGACTGCCGAGGTGGATATTGGCTGTCTCCCAACCCATCGCTTGGAAAAGATCGGGTTCGAGTTTCTCACGTCCCTCGTCGGGCAACGAGCCGAGTTCGATCTTCACCGCATCCGGCGCGAGCTGGCGGAGCATCCAGCAGTCATGGATTTGGAAGCAGGGATCGGGATTGCGGATCGCCCGTTGCAAGAGCGAGGCGGTCTGCGACAGCATCGCAGGCTGGTCGCGGAACCAATAGAGTGCGGACGGCACGAGCGCCTTGATCTCGCGGGCGATGCGCTCTTCTCCATCACTCAGCACCGCCGTAAAACGCCGGCGGCCGAGACTGCCGAGACCGCCGGGTTTCTTCTGCCTGCGATACTCCAGTTTCGCGCCGGGCGGGAATGCCGCGGCGAATATCTCGACGACGACCGGATCGAGATCTTTACTTTCCATGATCGGCGAATCTTCGGGATCGAGTTTCTTCTTCCAGAACTTTTGCGGATCTTCGGGAGCTCCGGGTGGCAATGCGAAGGGAAACTTCGCAGCGCCACCCTCCAGCATGATGGGTGCGCCACCAGCTTTCAGACAGGCGCTGTAACCCTTGAGCAACAGCGCCGGGATGGCTTCGGGATCGGTCACGAGATGATCCGCTTCCGCAGCCAGCCGGGCACTGGTCGCGAGGCGCACGAGATCGCTCGTGAGCGGTAGCTCAGCAGCCTCGTCGAAGTCATTCATCCCCCACACGAGCCGTTCCCGCGAATCCAGCCAGGTGCCGAAGTTTTCGACATGCAAATCGCCCACGGCGAGGAGAACATCCTGTCTGCGCCGGTCCAGTTGTGGACAGATTTCCGGCCATTGCTCCACCCAGCGATAGAAAGTCGCCCGCAGGAAAGGAAACGGCCCGTCCGCCATCTTGCCATGCTTCCTGTCGAGCAGCTTTTCAGAGAGGTCCGTCCGCTCCCGCATCCATGCCTCGAAGGCATCGGTGGAATCAACGATCGTGCTCATGTCAACCTTGTGATTTCAGATGTGCTGGAGGCATTCTTTGACCATATCGAGACCACCCCATTTATTAAAGAGCTTGGTCGCAGCGGATATGATAGTTGCCTCCGGCCAATGCGGCGCGGTGGCTGCCGGGGTTATGGTGCTGCCGGGGAAGTAGAGATAGAAGTAATTGCGGATGTCATCACCGTTATTTGCACTGAGGCCCTTCACTTTCAAAGTTTTGGGATCAATCGTGGAACGCCCGAGGTTCACCGCCACACGCAGCGAGGTCTCACTCACGCGGCGGTCGTCATTACAGTCACCAAAGATGGCCGCGGTCCATTTCATCGTTGGGACGTGGACGATGATTCCAAGGTCACCTATTTTGACACCATTGCGCGAGGGTGGATGGACGAAATACGGGATGCTTTCCGCGTCCACAAAGTTATCGCAATCCCACATCTGCTGTCCCGAAAGAAGCAGGGACGTGGTGGAGACATAAAAGCCGGGGCGCGGCCCCTTGCCCTTTCCCTCACCTTGAATGTATATCTTAGAGCCGCTGCTGGCATTATCCAAAACATCGAGCTTTAGCGGACTGGCATCCTTTGGAAAATAGGCGCGTGGCGAGCCATCCACATCCACCTGCATGCTGCCCTCGTGAAAAAGGCCCGTGCGATCCGTGAGCTTGTAAAGTGGCACATCGCGGCGGACCTGCTTCTTTGCGGCATCCGAATAAAAGACCTCATACAACGTATCCACCAGCGATACCTGATGATCCACCGAGGGAGTCGGCAAATTGGCCGGCTGAGCGACGGGGGCATCCTCCGTCACCGGGACTAAATACTGCCGCGCCACCCAATGTCCGGCATCCGTCGCGATCCGACACCACTCACCGCTGCGTTCATAGACATCCACCACATCGCCGTTCTTTAATTCACCCTGCCGCTTGGCCGATGCCCTTGGACCTGAGCGGATATTCAACGCGCCATCCGGCGACTGCACCTTCGCTTTCCCAAGCGGGGCCTGTGGAACTGCCGGAGGCGTATTCACAAATGCAGGGTTATTGATATTCAGACTTATCGGCACCCCACCATTCCCACCCACAAACTGAAAGCCCGCCGCCTGCAATTTCGCCCAAACCCAATCCTCCAGAATCATGTCCGTCTTATCTTTCCGACAATTCGCGTGGCATAATATGCCCGCCACCTCGAAGCAATGGGGAAAATCGTAAGTCGTGGAAGGGTAATAAAAGGTCTTGGGTATCCCGTGCTTTGCACAGAGGTCCACAGTGAGTTCGATGGCCGCATCTATCTGCGCCTCATCGAGCCTGGCCCACCAATCGTGCGCCCGCCAGGTGCGCTTCAACACCCTGCCGGTGTATTCGTAGTTTTTTCCGATGCGGTCAAAAGCGTAATACTTCCCATCGGAAGCGATCAGTTCCAGTTCATTGGCAAATTCGATGCCGATGCTCGCCTTGTCGTAGCGCCCATTGGTTCCCGGCAATCCCAGGTGGTAAATCCACTCCCTCTCGTCCTTAAACGTGCGATAGATCGTACCATCCCGATCCACAAGAAACGGCGTCCCGATATGGTCGGGATTATCATTCCAGCCATCAATGGAACTGGTCGCCTGACCCGGATTTCCATTCGAGGGAGTGCAAGCTGTCCGCCCCTGCGTGCCATGCCAGATGATGTATTTCTTGGTCTGCTTTTCCGCATACCATTGTCCGTTGCTCAGTGGATAATCGACTATTTTCAAGGGTGTGTTTGTTATTGGTTATATTCGTGGGGATGATGCCTGTTTTATGCGAAATCGGCCCGCGCATCGGTTTCGGTGTTTTGTTTGATCCACTCTGCGGTGGGGCGCAGTTTAACGTCGGCTCCGTGATCATGACCGTCAATGCGCGGTTTCCCAAAGGGTTTGCATCTGGATTTCTGCGGGGTAACCAAGGTGCCGCTCGTGGCTGTGCTGCTGGCATTCATAGAACGGTAGGCGGAGGGGTGCCCGTCTTGGCGGCCTCGCCTTTCTTCGGGTCGTCCTTCTTCTCGTCGGAGATGTTGCTCGCCACGCTGGAGCGGAGACTGGCGAGGCTCTTGAGGGTATTAAACCAGAACGGCGCGCCGAGACTGAGGAGGAGGACGGAAAAGCACATGCCCAAAAAATGTTCTCGCAAGTGGCGGTGATGAGCGTTTTTCCACCAAAACTGCGGGTATTTGTGCCACCAGTATCCGATGTAATGTAGCCGGTAGTCTCCCGTGGAGTCGTTTTTCCAAGTGATCGGCCCATTGGTGTTCCAGCGCCACAAACCACTCTTCGGAAACAAGTCGAAGCCGCTGTCATTCAAACTACCTTTGATTGCTTTGTAATTAGTCGCGTCCCTTTCAACCTGATCCTTAGCGATTTTGTCCACCGAGGCATCAAAGGCTTCGAGAAGGCTGGATTCGGGGACTATTTTGTCGAAAATGCCTTTGATGCTTTTTTCAAGGTCCGCCTTCTTGGTCCACGTCGTGAGATCAACGCCATCCAAGCCTTTGCTGAGTTTTTGATCCTTGATCGTCTCCCGCCATGTCTTGAGTTCTGCTTTCGCAGGTTCATCCGGCGTGTCATTAACTTTCTCCAAGACTTTATCGAGGCTGGCAATAAGACTTGTTTTGTATGCGTCCACGGCCTTGCGCCGCACCGCTTCACGATTGTCAGTGGTCTTAAGGTCGAGGTTTTTCAACTTCGCTGCCTCGGCCTTCATCGCTTCGTCTTTTAGCGCATCGGAGGTGTCGAGGTTTTGCACCGCGTTCTTCAAGACCGTGGGGCTCTCTTTCAGGATCTTTTCGCCCTGGTCGAGGATCGGCTTGACCTGCGCAACGAGGTTTGCGCGCAGTTCACGGTTGGAGGAGACCAGCTTGAAAATCTCACGCGTATCGAGCTGGAGCCCAAAGGCGAAAAGCACTCCGAGGAAGAGGGTGATGAGCCTGACGTGGGTGGAAAACCAGTCCTGCGAGCGCTCCTGTCCCGCGTCGAACCAATGCTCAAATTTCTGGTAAACAGTCTTGATGCCCGCCTCGCCCTGGCCAACCCAATGTTTGGCAAAGTCCGTCTCGGCGGTCAGTCTGGCGGAAGTTTCCTCTTCGATCGTCTTCAACGCTTGTTTGAGCGGCGATCCGTCGGGAAGCTCACTTAGTTTTTCATCAAGGTGCCCTTTCAAAGCCTCTAGTTTGCCATATTCCGCTTCCGCCATCTCAACGGGCACGCCCAGACCCTTGAAAAGCGCCTTAACATGCTTCTTCACTTCATCCGGTGCGCCGGATTTTGGATCCTTGGCGATGCGATAGAGAAGATCGAACAACTCATCGGCACGGACAGCGGACGCCGGCCTGCGAATACCGCCGATTTGAAAATCCGAGAGGAGCGAGTCGCTGAGGCAATGATCGGCGAGTTGTTTCGCCTTTGTCGCCGCGGGCAGAATTCTGAGTTTTTCCAGACACCACTTCGGCAGGGAAAGCAACTGCTGCCAAAATTTGCCTTTTTCAACACCTAGGGCCAGGTCTTTGTCGATGGCCTTGAATGCCTCGGCGAGACCCCAGGCGAGATTCCTCCCCCGAAGGTTGAGAGCAGACGAGATCATCTGCACGGTGATGGTGATGAGCAGGCTGACAACTGTAAAAATCAGCGTGAAGGCGAGG
>JAYVRQ010000795.1:0-9467 GCA_043776145.1 Chthoniobacteraceae bacterium | reverse complement strand
AGTTCAGCCACCGGTTGGCGCGGGCGTGATCGGCGTGGCCCGACCACGCACAAGCCAGCAGGAAACTGACGTCCAGCAAGTGGCTCACGGGGATTCGTCGCGGAGGGCTTTGATTCGTTCTGGCGTCATGGGTGGCGCTCCCGGCGGTGCGACGAGAACGGGCCGGCCGAACTTGCCGCGAACGAGGCGGGCACGCCTGGGCTGCTCGCGCTGAAGGAGCAACTTGTCACCTTCCAACGTGAGCGAAACCTTGTCGCCGGCCTGAAGGTGCAGGGCTTTGCGAAAGCGGGTGGGAATCACCAACTGGCCTTTCGTGGAGATTGTTGCGCTGTTCATGAGCGCAGGCTTACCCGGCTTACCAAAGGAGTCAATTCGGCGAATGGAAGGAATTGCGCAGGGAGCCTTTGAATGGGGGGCGTCGTCGCGCCGCAGGGGAAGGAAGCGGCGGCCCCTGTTCAGCGGGCCGCGAAAGGGCATGATGCCCGATGACTATTCACCGGACTGCCGGTCGCCCAAGCTTGAGCCTAGAGCAATCGGCGAGACTTGAAAGGCTTCACGCCGTCGGCGTGAAATCCGTTGGAATGCCGATGTGCTCCCATGCGGCGCGTTCCTTCTCCGCGTCGGTAAATTTCTTCCGCGCCTTGTCGTTCGCGTATTTGCCGAGCACGAGGCGCAATGGTGGCGTGTCGGATTCCACGGCGGCGATGATGGCTTCCGCTGCCTTCGCCGGATCGCCGGGCTGTTTGCCCGACATCGTCTCGAGGAAGCGCAGGAATTTGCCGCTCGTGCGGTCGTAGTCGGCGAAGTGATTCCCCGCGCGCTCCAGCGAGCGGCTGATGAAGTCGGTGCGAAACGGGCCAGGCTGCACGATCGTGACTTTGATTCCGAGCGGCTTCAGCTCCGCGGCGAGCGATTCCGATACGCCTTCGAGCGCCCACTTGCTCGCGCCGTAGATCGAAAAACCCGCGTAGTTGGAAATTACGGCGGCGGCGGAGATGTTCACGATGTGCCCGCTGCCTTGTGCGCGAAGAATGGGCAGTGCCGCACGAATGACTTCGAGCGCAGCGAAAAAATTCACGCTGAAATTGCGGGCGATCTGCTCCTCGCCGAGTTCCTCAAAGGCGCCGACGAGTCCGTAGCCGGCGTTATTGACGACGACATCGAGCCTTCCAAATGCAGCGGCTGCCTCCGCGACCGCGCTTTTCACCTGCGCGGAATCGGTGACGTCGAGGGTGATCGCGCGGCACGTCTCCGGGTGACGCGCGGCGAGGTCGGCCATGGATTCCAATCGGCGCGCGGTGGCGACGACGCGTTGCCCGCGCGCGAGCACCGCCGTGGCGAGGGCGAGGCCAAAGCCGCTGGAGCAGCCGGTCATGAGCCAGACGCGGCTAGGTGTGACGGGTTCGTTCATTGGGACAGGACGGTTACGCTTCTCGCTTCAGCGCGGATGTGCGGGGGCATCTTCGTTTTTCGATCTGCGCCATGAAAAAACTCAGCGCGGAAATCCGAACCCGCCGCGCCGAACAGCGCGGGTGCGGATATCAGTTTCTGTTGTCTGCGCGCCGCCGCTCGGCCATGCTCCGCGCCGATGCAAGCCGACCCTGAAAACGACCTCGCAGCCGAGATCGATCTCTTGCGCCAGATTGGGCAGGGAGACCGTCGGAGTTTCGAGGCGCTCTATGATCGGTTTTCGGGCGTCCTTTTTTCCACGGCGTATCGCGTGCTGAACAATCGGGAAGCCGCCGAGGATGTGCTGCAGGATGTGTTCATCCAGATCTGGGAAAAAGCGGCGCTCTACGATCCCGCGCGCGGCAAGCCGATGACTTGGGCCATCACGCTCACGCGGAACAAGTCCATCGATCGTCTGCGGAGCACACAGCGCCGGAACCGGCTTCAAGATGTTCTGTTGCATGCGTCCGAGACGGTGGAGCAGTTCGATGACAAGAGTTCCTTCGACGCGGTCAACTCGGTGGAGACAGGCGCGATGGTGCGCGCCGCGATCCAGAAGCTCTCGAAGGATCAGCGCGAAGCGATCGAACTGGCCTTCCTTTCCTCGCTCACGCAAACGGAAATCGCGGAGCGGCTGGGCGAGCCGCTGGGCACGGTGAAGGCGCGCATCCGCCGTGGGATGATGAAGCTGAGGGATCTGCTCGGCCCTCAGTTATAGCGGCCAGTCCCCGGCCTGTCTTCCCCTACGCAGCGACGCGGTCCCTCAGTTCGTGTTCACGCGCGATGAGCCACAGCAGGTCTCCCTCGTCGTCGTGAATCGGAGTGATGGAAACATCCACCCAGTAGGGCGTGCCGTTCTTGTGATAGTTGAGGATCGTCTCGCGGCACGGCCGGTATTCGTGGACCGCGCGGCGCATCCGCTCCGCAGTCGCGCGGTCAGTTTTTTCCCCTTGCAGGATTGGACCGAGATTTTTCCCGCCCAACTCTTCGAGCGAATAACCACACATCGCGCTAAAACTGGGATTGACCCACTGCACCATGCGGTCCGGTCCGGCCACCACCAAGCCTTCCGGGGTAATCTGTTGCTGACGATTTGCGACCAGAGCGGCGAGGCGGGCTCTGAGTTCCTGCGACCGTGTAAAGCCAGTGGAACGCTGGGCGGAAAGCGTTACTGCGGCAGCCACCTCTTCGAGCCTGGCGACGAATGCTCGAAGTTCATGATGGAATTCCAGCACGAGTTCTAACTGCTCGCGCTCGGGCTGAGTCATTACCCCGGCAGTATAGAGTGTGCCTTGGGATTTAAGAAATTCGTTCAGCATTGGAAAGCAAGAGTTGGAGTGGGTGAGCGCGGTTACTAAGCGTTACGATGGCGCAATTTCCGGATCCCTTTCCTGAAAACATCTTCTTCGCCTGGTGTGCCCGTGCCTATTTCTTCGGGGCTGCGTCGTTTATCATCTTCACGAATGTTTTCGGGTCTTTGTTGAAGTCCTTGATGCAAGCCTTGCAGCAGAAATAGACATTCGTGCCGTCGGACGAAACTTTTACGGGAGCGCCATGCCCTCCGAGCTTTTCGCCGGACACAACGCATTTGCTCAATGAGTATGAACTCGGCACGGTTGAATCAGCGAGGACCAAAGGGGTGCCAAAGAACACTGCGCAGATGAGGGCGATGGGTGATTTGTTATTCATATCATTCAAATATTTTAACGCATATGCTACGTTCGCAGCCGGTCGCGGATGCATTCCTCGCTGCATAAGGCAAAAAACCGGAGACGTATCAGGAATGATGCTATGCTCGCGCCCTTGAACGCCGCCTTGATCTTTTTCTCAGCCATTTCTTTTTTCACCTACGGGTCAGCGTGCTTTCTCTCCGCCTACATGAAACGGGAGTTCGATCGCTATCAGATCGGATCGCAGCGCACGCTCGTGGGTGGGCTGCAGTTGTGCGCGGCGATCGGACTGCTGGCTGGCTTGAGCCAGCCGTGGATGGGACGCGCGGCATCCGCCGGGCTCGCTGTCATGATGCTGATCGCCGTCGGCGTCCGGATTAAAATCAAAGACCCTCTGCCGCAGACGACCCCGGCGCTGTTCTATCTGGCGCTGAACGCCTATCTTTGCCTGGCCGCGTACTGACCAGCCGTTTCCTCACAGCAAAGCAATCGCCGCGCACATCGCGAGCACGGCGATGGACGGCAGGGCTTTCTTGATCGGGTCTTTCACTTTGAGGTGCATGACGAACGCCCCCAGCATGAGCAACCCGAGGCCGATTGCGGCCGGTTGTGCGACGCGGTGAATCCAAATGGCGGCGATGAGAGCGAGCGCCAGTCCGACCTTGAGCACGCCGACCACGCACATGAACCAGAAGGGCAGTCCATAGGCAGCGAATTCCTCGCGCAGGCTCTTCGCCTCGCCGCCGCGATAGGGCGTCGTTTTCCCCGACCGAAGCATCCAGACATTCAAAATTCCGAGGCCCACTATGAGCTGCAAGGCAAGGGGGATATATTTCACGGTGGTATCAGATGAAGCGGTTTGGTCGGTTCGAACTGAAGATACTTTGCCCCGCCGACTGAGGACCGCAAGCGAATCTCCTGTTTCCTCTTCGTATTCACGCGCCCGGCTCGCCTCTTGCAGCCCGCGATTAGGCGACAGCGTATCTGCGTGAACAACAAACCGCGCGAACGTCCCGCGCCGCCGCGCGGATGCCGGGCCGGGATGAATTTCACAAACTAAATTCAGCACCCGTCGCCACGCGAGTAGCGTTCACCATTCTGCGGAAGCGAATCCTCGCCTTCGAAAACAAACCAACAAAAAACCAGACACTACATGAAAAAAACATTCCTGATTCTCGGAGCCCTCGCTTCGGTACTCACCCTCATCACCTCGAACCTCCGTGCCGCAGAGGAGAAAACCATCGTCGGAGTCGCAGTTGATGCCGGTCAGTTCAAAACGCTGGTCGCCGCAGTGAAAGCCGCCGGCCTCGTGGACACGCTCAGCGGTAAGGGACCGTTCACTGTATTCGCGCCGACCGATGAAGCATTCGCCAAGCTCCCTGCGGGCACGGTCGAGTCCCTCCTGAAGCCGGAGAATAAGGAGAAGCTGGTCGCAATCCTTACCTATCATGTGCTCGCCGGGAAAGTCATGGCTGCCGACGTAACAACGTCCAACCCAAAGACCGTGAATGGCAAGGAAGTCGCCATTAAGGTGGATGGTGGAAAAGTGACAGTCGGCGCGGCTACCGTGGTTAAGGCGGACATCGCCGCAAGCAATGGCGTTATCCACGTCATCGACACCGTTCTTATCCCGTAAAGGATTCCATGCGGGGCTGGCGGCTCGAACCGCCAGCCCCTGCAAGGCTCGATAATTTAATGTTGTCCACCCATGTTTCATAAAATTGATTATCCTTTCCTCATTGGAGCCTTCATTAGTTTTCTTGCGAGCGTTTCGCTTTGGTTCTTAGTTAGTCACGAATATGGCCTGTTTGTCGGCATCTGGGTGCCAAGCATCCTTGGCCTGTGGGTCGGTGTGAGGGTATGCATCCTCTCCGCGGGAATCACTACCCGGAAGGAAAGCTAAGTCATGGAATTTGTCGCCGGAATCTTTTTTCTCGGACTGGCCGTCACTCTTGTTGTTGGCAAAGGAGTTCTAATGTCCCACGAATTTGTGGAAACAGAATGGGAAAGGTTGAATCGTGAGAAGCAGGCCGGAGAGGACCGGAAGTGACCACTCACCATTTGCGGGACCACCACCAAAACGAGTGAAGTAGGATACACCTTCTTCACTGGGTGAAGTTTATAGTTCGTCAAAAACCGGAAAGGCGACTTACATATGCCATTTTCCGAAGACCATAATATCGTTCGTTTTCAGTCTCGAATTGTTGCAATGTTCACACCATGAAAATTTTCATCATCGCAGCCTTTGTCGTTTCCGTGTTGGTCTTCTGGTTAAGCTCCGTCGAGGCGGAACCGTTGGCATTAGGCGACCGGGCACCGGAACTTACAGCTCAAGACGAAAACGGATCCCCGCTTGACTTGGGAAAAGTGTATCGCCGGGGCATCACGCTTGTTTATTTTTATCCAAAAGCCTCTACGCCTGGCTGCACCGCTCAAGCGTGTTCACTGCGCGACAGCATCGCCGATCTTAATGGTCTCGGGATTACAGTCCTGGGTGTCAGCCACGACACGCCGGAGGATCAGAAAAAGTTTAAGACGAAGCATGCACTCCCATTTTCGCTCATCGCCGATCACGACGGGAAGGTAATAAGGGCCTTCGGCGTGCCGACGTTCATGTTCGGAATCTCCAAGCGCCAATCGTTTCTTATCAGAGACGGAAAAGTCGTCTGGAGATCCTTGTCCGCACAGACCAGCACTCACGCTGAAGAGGTGAGGAAGGCGCTCGGTTCATTAAAAGTGGGCCGAGGGAGGAACTAACTGTTCGTAGTTAATAAAAATTCACAACCTTCAAGCCCGTGTGAGTCGAGGGACGCGCTGATGAAATTGTTTGCTAACCAGTCGGCCACGTCTGGTGAGAAGCGTTTGAACGCTAATTTCACAAGCGTGACGAAAAGCTGGCAGATGAATCGGCGTTGTTTTCGAGTCTTTCGCGGTTAATCCGATTTAATTTCCGGGTTCGTGGCAGCGGCAGCCAGCTACGGTTTTGACGCGCTTGCCTTGGCACTCCTCAGATGGCGGCAAACAATGGCAGCCCTTGGCCGGTCGGAAAAACGTATCAGCATCGATACAACACACATTTTGGCAGGGGCTCCGTTTGGAGTCACTTTCACGGCGGCACGGACCCGGCGATCTTCCGCATCACGAGGACGAACAACCTCGCGCCGGCACTGAAGATTCTCTACTCGCTCGGCGGCACGGCGACGGCGGTCACGGACTACACGACACCTCCGGCGACGGTCACGAGCCCGGCATGCGTTGCATCGGCGAATGTGACGATCAACCCGATTGATAACACGCTGATCGAGCCGGACAGGACGATGATTTGCAATGTGCTGCCGACGAATGTGACCGGCAGCCTGCTGCCTGCGGAAGAGTATGCGCTGGGGCTCTTCACGACAGCCACGGCGACGATCTCCCGCCTGCGCCGACGGTGACCATCACCACGCCGGGCCCGAATGCGGCGGCGATGGACCAGCCGTTTCCGGTGAATTTAACGGCATCGGTCGCGGACGGATTTATCGTGAGCTACGTCGTGCGCGCCTCCGGCGCCACACTCGCATCCGGCACGACCGGTCTCCCGTTATTCACCTTGGCGGGCACTCCGTTCAGCGGCGCGACGGACGTGACCTTCACGTCGCCGAACATCATCTTTCAGCTCACCGTGCGAGTCACCGCGAGCTATTAACCCGGCTACTAAACGGGTGGTATAGGCTTCCTCGTAGTATCCCTTCCAAATTGCCATCTGTAAAAATAGCCGGAGTAATATGGTCGCACGACCATCCCCCCGCGGCGAATCCGTAGTCTCTGCCGCTGAACTGCGGAGGCGGCATGATTGCCGGAGCGGCTTGCGCCTTTGCGAACACGCCTGTTCCCTGCGCGACGTTTGCGGCATTCATGCCCGGCCCCGTGCTCTGAATATTCAGAGTTTGCGCCGGGGAATTCATCCACGGCACCCATACGCATGGCGTGGAAAATATGCAGCGCGCCGGAAATCGGAGCAAATCACGGAAGCCTGGTCGGGATGTATGTGACTGCGCCCTGCGCAGGGACAACAGCACCGGTGACGTCGTCAGCAGCGGCACGAGTGCGCTGATGATCGCAGTTTTTCGCGCATCAGCAATGTGAGGGCGCGATTCGATTCGAGTCCAAAGCGACATTTTGGAGATCGCTGAAGGCACAAGGAGGGGCGCTTTGAAAGGAACCCTTCTTGATCCCGCCGCCACGCTTTCTTGGACAGGAAATAAATGACGCCCACAGTCCACGGCTTCGTGTTTGTGTCTTGTGGAATGGAACCGCACGGCAAACACTCAGTGCCCAATTTTTTCCTGCCGTGACCGATTTATCCGAAGAACAACGCGACGCCCTCCTGCAGTATCTCGACTCGATCAACGAGCAGACGGGCAAGCGCGGGCTGCGCTATTTTGAACAGGCCAAGGTGAGTCGCATGAAGAACGACGAGCATGGCGCAGGGGTGAGCGCGGATGTCACGGGAACGGAGCGGTACCGCGTGAATCTGCACTTCGTGGAGGGTGAGTGGGACGGGGAGTGCTCGTGTCCGGTGGAGTTCGATTGCAAGCACTGTGTCGCGGTGGCGTTGCAGGCGCTGGCGCTCGGCGAAAAGAACGCGACGGTGGTCAAGCCGGAGCCGCCCGTTGTCACACCGATCGTGGCGCGGCGGGAGCGGCCGCAGCGCACCGCGGATGCCACACTGGTGGTGCTCATGACCGATCGGCTCGGGCGAAAATTGAGCCTCGAAGAAAGGCGTGCGGCGGCGGCGGTGGACAAACTTTTCCAGTCACACCGCCGTGGCTTCTACATCACGGAGATGATGCTGGAACCAATCACCCGCATTCGAACGGGCTGGGGCTGGAACTCGGTGCAAGTCTGGCCGCAGGAACCGAGCACACCGTGGGAGGCGTGGCTGTATGTGGCGGCGTACCTGCGGCAGCGGAAGCACGCATGCCCGCCCGCGTTGCTGGCGGTCACGGACTGGACGGAGGTGGAAACGCTCGTCGCGGAATGGGAGCGCCAGCAGCGTGTGGATGAATGGCGCGTGTGCCTGCAGGATCTCGCCGTGCGCGCCGAAAGCGCGCCACCGGAGACGGCTTCGCTGCGCGTCCGGCTCGGGAAAAATGGCATGCAACTCGAATCGCGGAAGGCGGGCGCGGCGGAGTTCGCGGCGATCAAGGCAAACGCATTTGCCCGGCTGGCGTCGTCCGCGCAGCAGGGCCAGCTCCCGCTCGACGAGCCTTCGCTGGCGGTGTGGCGTGTCTTTTACACGGGATACGACAGCCGCCCCCTTCGCGAATTCTCGGAGCCCGACACCACGCGCGTGCTGAATCAATTTTTCCGGCTGCCGGGTTTCGAGGATCGCGTGGTGGGGCCGTCCGGCACGCCGTTCGTCCGCGCTGCGGATCGGCTGCAATGGCAACTCGATTTCACCGGCGACAAGAAGATTGATTACCGCATCGCGCTCGTGCTCCCGGACGGCAGCGCGCCGCCGCCGTCGCTGACGGTGATTGATGGCACGCCGTCGCTCTACATCACGGCCGATACGATTTTTGAAGGGCCGCCACTGGGCCGTCTCTTGCCTGCGGAGGGCGCGATCACGGTGCCCGCCGAGGCGCTGGAGACGAGCGAGGGACTGACGTTGCTGGAGCGCATCGGCGTGCCACCGCCGCCGCGGATCGCCGCGCGTGTGCGCACGGTGCGGTGGCGCGCGGTCTTCCGCTGTGCGGTGAAGAAGGACGGCTTCGGTGAGTCCGAGCGGATGGTTTTGAATGTGACCGCGGAGGACGCCACCGGCAGTGTGCTCGCGAAATACCTGCGCGAAGACTGGAGCGCCCCGGCGATCATGCCCGACGAGCCCGGCACCCTCGCGCGCTACGACCGCAGCGCGCTCGCCCTCGTGCCCGGACTGGTGGAGAGCCTGCGCGTGACTTGGGATCCGTACGATTCGCAGTGGCACCGCCGGATGGGGAAAAATTTTGCGGCGCAGTTCACCGAGTGGCTCGCCGCCGTGCCGGACGGCGTGACGCTGGAACTCGATCCGCTGCTCGATTCACTGCGCTGCGCGCCCATCGCGGCGCAGGTGAAGCTCGAAGTCGAGGAGGCCGGCGTGGACTGGTTCGACCTGCGCGTCGCGCTCGGCGTGGAGGATACCACGCTCACTCGCGCGGAGATCAGCATGTTGCTCGATGCGCGCGGCGGCTTCGTGCGGCTGGGTGAGAAAGGCTGGCGCCGATTGGAATTCCAACTCAGCGAAGACGACGAAAAGCAACTCGCCGAACTCGGTCTGAACGCGCGCGATTTTTCCAGTGAACCGCAGCGCCTGCACGCGCTCCAGCT
>JAYVRQ010000794.1:0-2833 GCA_043776145.1 Chthoniobacteraceae bacterium | reverse complement strand
CCGCCGACACGCAGTTTGAAACGGGCGCGGCGATCGACACGCGCTACGTCATCACCGAACACATCGGCGAGACGGAAGCGGGCCGCGTCTTCCGCGCGCACGACAGCGTGGAGGATCGCGATGTGCGGTTGCTCGCGCTCGATCGCGAACTGCTGCGGGACACCGAGGCCATCGCGCAAATCGGCGGGGACGCGGCGAAGCTCGCGGCGCTCGCGCATCCGCAGGTGCTCGGCGTTTTCGGATTCGTGAACGACGGGACATCGGCCTACCTCACGCTCGAATGGATCGACGGCTTTTCGTTCCGCGATCTGCTGCGCGCGCGGCGCGAACTGAGTCTCGATGACGTCATGAAATTCCTGCCGCAAACCGCCGCGGGCATCGACGCCGCGTTCGCCGCGCAGACGAGCCGGGTGAATGTCGCGCTCCCGCAGTTGTTCGTGCATTTTCCGGATTGCGAAACCGCGCCGGAAAATTTCCTGCGCCATCCCATCGCGACGTGGCCGGACTTCGCGGTGAAATTCAACGCGCTCGCGATTTCGCGCGATCGTTTTTCGGAAACATGGGCGGGGAAAAAAACGGTCGTCGGCGGAACGCGCGACGCCGCCGGGCTCGCACAGATCGTCCGCGAGTTTGGCGGCGTCGTGTATGAAATGCTGGGCGGCGGGACGGCCATGATCGGGCCGCAGCGGTACACGCCGCTCGCCTCGCTGGACGAAGCGGCCAACGAAATCCTCCGCCGCGCGATCACCGAGCCGGAGTCGTTCGCGTCCGCCTCGGAGTTTGCGGAAATTTTTTCCGCGCCGCCGAAAGCCGCGCCTGAGCCGCCGCCGCGCGCTCCCACCGAAACCGCCGCGCCACTCCCCTCGGAAACCGCGATCCCTTTTGACGCCGCGCCGGCACCGCTGGCACCCATCGCCCCGGAACCCCCGCCGGTACAAGCTCCGACGGCACGCGCGACTCCGCCCATCACGCCACGCCCGCGCCGGTCCCGGCTGCCGTACGCAGCCATCGCAGCGCTGCTCGCGGTCGCGGCGTCGGTGCAGTACTTCCGCACGCATCCCCTGCCCCATCACTCCGTCGCTTCCACTCCGATTCCGGCTGCGCCGATCAAAGTGGTGAACGTGCCGCCCCCCGTCCCACCGGTCGTTCCCCCAATCACGCCCGAGCCTCCGCCAAAGCCGACGCGGCAGGAAATCGCGAACCAGGCGCGGAGCGCGGCGATGGCGCTCGAAGCGGGAGCGGACAGGCCCGGCGCACTGCGCGCCTGGCTCAACATGATGCGCGCTTTTTCCGAGTACCCGGCGGGCCGCGTCGGCCTCGAATCGCTCATCGGGCTGATGCGCAAGCAGCCCGGCGGCTTGCCGCGCGCGGAGTTCGACGCGATGCGCCCGGAGATCACCGAAGCCGCCAAGCTCGACATCCTCGCGGCGATGCTGCTGCTCGGCGAACAACTACAAAAAAGCGATCCGCCGACTTCGCTCGAATGGTATTCCGCCGCCGCAGAGAAGGGCGATCCGATCGCGATGACGAAAACCGCGATGCTGCTCGCCGTCGGAGTCGGTCCCGCATCCGATCCCGAAAAAATCGTTCATTACCTCACGGGTGCCGTCGGTAAGCAGCAGACGGAGGCGATGGTTTCGCTGGGGCAAATTTACCTCAAAGGCAACTTCGGTGTGAGGCAGGACAAGGAGCGCGGCATCGCACTGCTCAAGGCGGCAGCCGACAAGCGAAACGCCGACGCGCAGAATATCCTCGGCGATTGCTACCATCAGGGGAACGGCGTGCTGCGCGACGACAAGGAAGCCCTCCGCCTTTTCACGCTGGCCGAGGCGGGTGGCAGCGTCGAGGCCATCGGAAATCTCGGCGCGCTTTATGGAAATGGTGAAGGCGGGCTCAAGAAGAACCCGGTGAAAGCCGCCGCGAAATTCAAGGAGGCGAGCCTCAAGGGCGACGTGGAGAGCATGTATTACTACGCGCGCTGCCTCGAAGATGGCAGCGGTGTTCCAGCCGATCTCGCGGAGGGGAAAAAGTGGGCGAGTGCGGCGGCGGCGAAAGGCCACGCCGACGCAATCGAATGGTGCAAAATCCGCAAGGTTCCCTACAAACCGCCGGAATGAATCTCGCCGCCGTCCAGTTCGACATCGTGTGGGAGGACAAGCCCGCGAATTTTTCGCGCGTCCGCTCGCTGCTTGCGGAGGCGCGGCCCGCGCCGGGCTCGCTCATCGTGCTGCCGGAGATGTTTGCGACCGGCTTCTCGATGAACCTCAATGTCACCCGCCAGAATGGCGTGCGCGAGGACGAGACGTTTCTGGCCGCGCTCGCGCGCGAGCATCGTGCGTTCGTGCTCGGCGGAGTCGTGAGCCGCGGCAGTTGGGAGAAGGGGCGGAACGAGGCGGTGGCCTTTTCGCCGACGGGCGAACTGGTCGCGCGCTATACGAAGATTCATCCCTTCAGCCTCGGCGGCGAAGCGGAGGGACACGAGGCGGGGCGCGACATCACCGCATTCGAGTGCGCGGGATTCACGGTCACGCCGTTCGTCTGCTACGACCTGCGCTTTCCCGAAATCTTCCGCGACGCCGCGCGCCGGGGCGCGAATCTTTTCGTCGTTATCGCGCTCTGGCCGGTGAAGCGGCAGCATCACTGGCTCACGCTTTTGCAGGCGCGCGCGATCGAGAATCAGGCGTACGTCGTCGGCGTGAATCGCGTGGGGTGTGAGCCGCAGTTCACGTACGCGGGGCGCAGCGTGGTCGTCGATCCGCACGGCATCGTCGTCGCCGACGCGGGCGAGCAGGAGCGCGTGCTGCGGGCGGTGCTCGATCTCGCGACGGTGGAA
>JAYVRQ010000793.1:0-9487 GCA_043776145.1 Chthoniobacteraceae bacterium | reverse complement strand
CTTTTTCAAGCGCGGCCTCCGCACGTGGCTCTCGACCGGAGCGCTTGTCCACGCCGAGCCGCACGTGCGCTTCTTTCCGTTCACGCGACTGCCGAAGGAGGACGAACGCATCGGGCGCAAATTCGGTCGCGCGTTTCAAAAGGAGAAGGCGATCCTCGGCGTGTTCGATGAAGGTTGCATGGGAATGTTCAACGCGATCGTGCCCGACGAACTGCTGCACCCGACCGGTGTTTTCAAAGAGCGGCTGAGCCAGTCCACGCTCTTCGCGGCGATGGGAACGGTGAGCGAATCCGAAGCGCGCGGCGTGTTCGATTGGCTCTGCAAACGTGGCCTGAAATTTCACTTCGGCCCGAACGAAGAGACCGACCTCACCGAGCCGCAAGTGCTCGCGCAATGCTGCATGTATGTCGCCGCGCTGCGCCTCGCGGATGAGTTCGGGTGCGCCGCCATCGGCATTCAGTATCAGCAGGGCTTGAAGGATCTCGCGCCCGCCAGCGATCTCGTCGAAGGGATGCTCAACAACGTGGACCGCCCGCCCGTGCGCAGCGCGGATGGGAAGCGCGTGCTCTTCGAGGGGGAGGCGCTCCCGCATTTCAACGAGGTGGATGAATGCGCGGGACTCGACGGGCTGCTCACCTACCGGCTCTGGCGGCAGCTCGGCTTCGCGCCGGAAAACACGCTGCACGACTTGCGCTGGGGCGCGGAATTTGGCGGCGAATATGTCTGGGTGCTGCTCATCTCCGGAGCCGCGCCGCCAGCGCATTTCATCGGCGGATGGAAGGGCGCGAGCAGCGAGCGGCAGCCGCCCATGTATTTTCGCCTAGGCGGCGGAACGCTCAAAGGCGTGAGCAAGCCCGGCCACATCGTCTGGAGCCGCGTCTTCGTTTCAAATGGAAAGCTGCATTGCGACCTCGGCATCGCCGAAATCGTGCGCCTCCCCGCCGAAGAAACCGAACGCCGCTGGCGCGAAACCACGCCGCAATGGCCGATCATGCACGCCGTCTTCAAAGGCATCACGCGCGACCAAATGATGGCGCGGCACAAGGCGAACCACATCCAAGTCGTGTACGCCCCGAACGAAAAGCAAGCCCACCGCGCTGCCCGCATCAAAGCCGCCGCCCTCGCCGAACTCGGCCTCGAAGTGCATTTCTGCGGCGACGTTCGCGTCGGCTGACGTGTGGGATGGCGGAACGATCGTAACACGCGGCAGGGCAGCCGCGCCGCAGGTGCCCACACTTTCGGCGCGGGCGGAGGCGGCGGGGCGGTGGGAGAGGGCGCGCGTCATCCCAAAGTGCGCGCCCCCAAGCTCGGCGCCGCCCACCATCTTTCCGCACCACATATTTGGGCACCCGCGGCCGGCTGCCCTACCGCAGGTTTTTTCGCTGGGCGCGCTTGCCTTGGCAGTGCGCGCTCGCCAGCATCGCAACATGTCCGGCAGACGCTCGCTCCCGCACGAACCCCCGCGCTGGGTCGATCCTTCGCGAGAGATTTGGTTCGTCACTTTGAACACCGAGCCGCGCGGCCGAGCACATCGGATTTCATTCGCGACGCGATCACCTTCCGATACGAGCGCGGGCAGTGGTATCCGTGGCTCTTCGTGCTGATGCCCGACGCTGCGGTAAAGTCGGGCTTCGATTTCGGCTCCCCTTGGAAACTCGCTCCCAAGTTTCACTTGGGAGCGCACCTTTCCCCGAAGCTGTGCTTCGCCGGGCCGCGCCAGGAGGACACGCCTGCGCGAAGTGAAACTTCGCCAACAAGGCATTCCCAAGTGGAACTTGGGAACGAGATCAAAAGCCGTGGAGTGAACATGGCGATCAGCCGGCTCGCTTCCGTGTGCGCCGGGAAGCGAGCCGGCTGATCGCCATGCTCAATAATTCACCTAATCGGCAAACGCTATTTGGTAATAGCTACCATTTTGACTGCATCTTGTGAACCACTTCCAACGGAAGTGGCTGTTAATAGCACGGCGCGGCGACTGCCAACCGGAATTCCAGTGCGGGATTTAATCTTGCAGAGAAGCTCTTTCGTAGCGCCAGGCAGAAGATTCGTCTGGTATGTTCTTCCGATGACAGCATCTGTAACATCGGTGATACCGTCCACGTATCGAACGCGGAAAGCCGGATTACTAATGCCGCCCCGAACCGTAAAAGTGTCAGATGCAATGCCATCGTTTTGAAGACGCACCGTGAATTTGGTTTTACCACCGGCGGCAATACCCGACGAAATTTTTTGCGTAGCGCCACTTACATTGTAGATGTTGTCGCCGATAAAATTCCCGGTTGCTGTGAGGGCAACTTGCGCATCAGGCCGGTATGTGAGGGGCGGATTCCCAGCCTTTACGACGATGCTGCGGGAGACGGTAGGCCGCGCGATTCTTGTCGAGCAGGCTCAGGGTGACGATTGTGCCGTCGGGAGTGGTCTGCCCAAGCACTGTCAGGTCGATCGTCTTGGATTGCGATTCGTCCGGGCCTACTTGGCTAAAGCTAATGGAACGCTCCACTCCCGCGCCAATACCTCCGTACATTGTGGAGTTCGGAACATGAAAATAAAGGTCTGTAAATTTGTCGCCGCCGCTCGGAGGATTGAGGTTGGTCACCGTCACCGTGAACTTCGCCACCTCGCCGGAACGCACCGGGTCGGTCGAGGTCGTCACCGCATATGAAAAGTCCGGGGCTGCCGCCGCTTCCACCGGCTTGAGTAGCAGGATCAGCAAATAGAGGAAGGCCAACATGAAAAACCGCGAATTAGTAATGTTCATAACAGGGACTTTTTCAGGGAATGTGTTTTAGCTTTACTGTCTTCAAGCACGTTTTTCCTCCTGCCGGCGTGTGGTGGCAGCCCGACGGCGGCGTGGAGCTGGTGAAGATCACGCTGCCCTAGCCGGCGCGCGCGGCGGGGCTTACTTCCCGAGATGCCGCCGCAGCGTCGCGAGGACTTTCGCGCCGTCGCGCTTGAGCATCGCTTTCACATCGAGCGCGAGCTTTGGAAAAACACGGCTCACGAGGATGCCGCTGCGGTCTTTCATCTCGACATATTCCTGCTCGACGAGCGCGAACCAGCGGATGCGGCGCTCGGCGACGACCCAGACGAGATACTCGGCGATGCCATTGCGGCGGTAGGCATTGAGCTTGTCGTGCAGGTCGATGGAGGCGCTGCTCGCGGCGACTTCGCAGACGAGTTCGGGCCGCCCGCAGAGGTAGCCTTTCTCGTTCAGCCAGACATGGCTGCCTCGCTGCGGCGCGGTGCAGAGGACGCTGTCGGGCTGCGGCGTGTTGTCGGCGTCGAGGATGAGTGTGGGATTGGGATAAAATTTCACCCCGCTCGTGCAAGTCGAATAATAGAAGAGCCAGCCGTGCAGGAGGCCATCGGGTTCGGAGTGCGCATCGGCGCGGAGCGGTGGAGGCATATGGACGTGGCCTTCGATGAGTTCGGCCTTCTTGATTTCCGGCATCGCCTCGCAGCGCCGGAGAAATTCGGCGGATGTGAGCCGGTCGCCGTTTTCGAGCGGGAGCGTTTTCCTCGCGCGGCGCGCGGGCGGCGAAGGGACTTCGACAAGCATGGACATGATTGGGGAGTGTAGGCGGGCCTCGGAAATTTGCCAGCGCCGCCCGACAATTAGCGGCTCCTAGAGTCGGTGGTAAATAATCTCGAGCGACATGATGCCGTAGCTGGTCACGAGTGCGGGATCTTTTTCCATCCAGCGCGCTGTGTCGTTCACCCACGAGCCATCGGCGTTTTGGAGGTTCATCAGTTTTGTCGCGATGTCTTTCGGCCAGTCGATTTTTTTGCCACCGGCGGTCTGGAAAGTGTCGATGCCCGCGCTGGCGAGTCCCTTCGTGGCGAGGTGCAGATAGTAGTAAAGTCCCGCGCGGCCCATGCCGGGGTTTTCTTCGAGCGTGTAGTTTTTCTTGAGCCAGTCGAGCGTGGCGGTGAGGCGCTGATCGTCCTTCGGCAACTCGGCGTAGATGAAGCTGAGCAGGCCCGCGTAGGTGATGGTGCCGTAGCTGCGCAGCGCCTTTTTTCCGTCCGGCAAATCCTGTTCGCCCGCATTGCTGAAGCCGGGGTAATAAACAAAGCCGCCTTTGTTCGCCGCGTCACCGCTGGCCCACGGCTCCTTGTTCGTCTCGGGTAAATTCTGGCACCGGCTGATGAAGTCGATCGCGGCTTTCCAATCGAGGTCTTTACCTGCCGCGAGTTCCGTCGTCGGGCGCGCGTTGGCGAAGGCGCGCAGGGCTTCGAGCGAGATGAGCGTGTTGTCGAGATCGGGATGCTGGCGCTTCGGGCTCGTGCCGGTCGGGCCGTAGCCGAAGCCGCCGTCGAGTTCCGCCTTCGCCATGCCGGTCGCCTGCTGGCCGGCGATGAAGCGGCGCGCGCTGGTGATGAGCGGTTCGTCCTTCGGCTCACTCCGCGCGAGCAGTGCCATCATGGCGACGCTCGTGTTGTAATTCGAGAGGCCGACATTGTAGATGCCGCCGTCGGGCTTCGCGTTGCCGCGCAAAAAGTCGTAGCCCTTTTTCAAAAAATCGGGCTCCTCTTGCGCGTATCTGCCAGTGGGCTCGCGCTGAAAGGCGAGCAGCGGCAGCGCGGTGAGCGCGGGGTGGTCGGCGGTGGACCACGAGCCGTCTTCCTTTTGCTGCACCTTCAGCCACGCGAGCCCCTTGTCGATGGCGGCTTTCACTTCATTGCGAAAAGACAGGTTCTCTTCCTTTTTCGGCAGCGGTTCGCCGGCGGCGAAACCTGTGCCGGTGAGGACTGCGAGGGCGGCGGCAATGCGGAGCGTGGAGTTCATTTCGTTTTTGGTGCGGGTGTGGGTTCGAGCTTGATGGTGACTTCGAGTGCGGTTTCGACAGGCGGTGCGGCCTTGGTGTTCACCGTCCACACCTGGTCGTCGTCGCTGCCCTTGCGCGGGTTGTTAATCAACGCGGCGGGATTGCTGATGACGGAGGCAATGGTGCCCTGCATTTGAGCGAGAAACTGATTCTCCGCAAACATGGAGCCCGTGTAAATCCACGGGCCGCGCGGGGCGGGTTTGTTGGTGCGGGAGTTGAGCACCCAGTCCTCGATGGCTGCTTTTTTTTCCTTTCCCGCGGCATCTTTCCACGTCGCCGAGAAGGTAATGCTGTCGCCTTTCAAACGCGGAGCGCGCTTGAGGTATTGCGCGTCGATCTGCGAGGGCGGCGCATCGGCGGGTGCGGGAGCGAGCAGGCCCGCGCCTTTCGCGCCGAGGAGGAGCATCGCGAAATGGAGGTCGGTGGGCTGCGTGTCGGTGACGAGCAGGCTCTCATGCACGGAGCCGCGCGGAGTGCAGATGAGATACTCGATCGCGCCTTCGCTCATGTTCAGCTTCGCGGGGAAGGAAAGGCTGCCGGTGTTTTTGTCGAGGTGGATGGTGCCGATTTCATAGACGCCCGGCGAAAGCTCGCGCATGGCCGGGGGCTTGATGCCTTCGGGTTTTTCATCGCCAAATGCCGCGAGATTCAGCGCGAGGAGAAGGCAGAGGAGTCGGGACATCAGGCGGGAAACGGATGGCATTGGGGATTTATTAGATGGGTTCAATTCTTCAAAGCGAGCGCGTATCGCTGCGCGCGCCGCACGATGCGCAATGACGCGGCGAATGTCTCCGAAAGCAGCGCGCCGGTGAGCACGCGCGCCTTTTCGCCCGCCGCGACGACGCGGCCCTCGCGCAGCAGCAGCGCGTGGGAAAAGACGGGCATGATTTCCTCGACGTGATGCGTGACGAGCACGAGCGCGGGCGCATCCCGCTGCGCGCCGAGGCGCTGGAGAAACGCGAGGAATTGTTCGCGCGCCACGGGGTCGAGACCGGCGCATGGTTCATCGAGAATGAGCAGACGCGGACAGGCCATGAGCGCGCGCGCGATGAGCACGCGCTGGCGTTCCCCCTGGCTCAGCACGAGCCACGGGCGCGCGGCGAGATATTCCGCCTCGACCTGCCGGAGCAGCGTGCGCGCGGCTTTGCGGTCGGCGGTCTTCGTGTGCCCCCAATATCCGATCACCGCGTCCCGGCCTGAGACGACGGTCGTCAGCGCATCCTCCTCGTCCGGCACCATCTGGCGCACCGTGCTGCTCACGAGCCCGATGTATTTCCGCAGCTCCCGCCAGTCGCTCGCGCCAAACGTCTCCCCGAGCACCGTGATCTCCCCCGCGGTCGGCGTAAGATACCCCGCGAGCGCGCTCAGCAGCGAAGTCTTCCCCGACCCATTCGCCCCGAGGATGACCCAGTGCTCCCCGCGCGCGACTTCCCACGAGACGCGATCAAGGATGCGCGTCTCGCCCCGCTGGATGGTGAGGTCGCGGACAAGGAGGATCATATATCCACTCACCCCATGCCCGAGCCCGCCGGAGAAAGCGAGTGACTAACGAACCCCGGCCGCACTCCGCTCAAGGCGCGGCGGTGACTTTCACGCGCAGGTAGCGGGCGGGGTTGGTGGCGAGAGGGAAGTTGTCGCGCACTTTGAGCGTCGTGGCGTTGTCCGTCAGCACGGTCGTTGTTGTGGGGGAAAAGGCCGGTGCGTCGGGCGTGGCGGCGGTCTGCACTTCGTAGGTGACGCCGGGGTGTTTGGTGATGGTGATGGTGAGATAGCCGCCTTCGTTCACCACCGGCGGGAGTGTGTCAGGCTGCTTGGGGTTTAGGCCGAAGGCTTCCTCCAGCAGTTCGGGGATGCCGTCGCGGTCGAAGTCATTCAGCGCGGCGTGTCCGGCGGTGGTGCCCCACCACATCTGCTCCCACCAACTGCAGCATTACCCAAGAAGTCCAACTCAAGACCGCGGCCATAATCGTTACCTAGCGCCGGCCCGCTGTAACGCTTTTCCCAAAGCAGCGATCCATTCGCCCCTGCGTACTTCCACCTGCATCGCCGTCTGGGAGTGGAGCGTGTGGGTAAAGAGCGACAGGATGGTGAGCAGCAGGAGGGATGTTTTCATGGCCGTATAGCGGGTTTACAGAGAAAACGGGCGGTGGCGGGCGTTTGGTGGCCGGGGGACCGGAGTCGGGGGGGCCGGGGGGAAGGAGTCTGGTATCCGGGGGGCCAGACTTGGGTGGTCGGACTATGGAAGCCGGTGGCCGGGGGGCGGAAAACGGGTGGTCGGACCACGGAAGGCGGGTGGTGGCATCACCAGAGGCCGGGAGCGGGACCACCGGACTCCGGCAGTCGGACCACCGGCCACGGGTCTCCGGGGGGCTCATGGGATGAGGACGGTGGTGTAGCTGCCGGCGCGCAGGGTGCCGTTGACGAGCATGGTCACGATGACTTCGGTGAGATTCCCGGTCGTGCCGGCGGGGACTTGGGCGTTGATCTTGGTGTTGCCGGAGAGGCTGTAGTCGGTGGCTTCGACCAGGGAATTGTCCGTCTTGCGAAACTGGACCTTGCACCCCTTGGTGCGGTCGAATTCGAGCTTGCCCTTCTTGTTTCCCAGCACCACGCAGACGCTCTTGCCGGCGGTGTACTGGTCGGGGTCGCCCGTCCAGTTATCGACGATGCGGATGATGACGGGGACGATGCGGCCCTGATGGCCTTGGTTTTCGTAGGTGATGCTGCCAGAGACGCGCGCGCGGCCGGCGTCGCCCCAATTGCAGGAGGGGGTGTGGTTCATCGCCTCGAAGGTGGGTTGGAAATCGGCGTCTTCAAAGGCGCCGCCGCAGGGCAGGGTGAAGCCGAGGAGGTCTTCGATGGGCTCGACCGTCCAGCCTTCGGTGGTCCAGTCGAGGATGACTTCGAGGGCGGTCTTCAGCACGAGGGGAATGGTGAGCGCCTGCTGGCCGAGGCGCGTTTGCACTTCGGCATAGACTTCGGCGGTGGTCTTCGTGCCGCGGCTGGTGCGGCTGGTGGTGATCTGATTCTGGGTGCTGGTGCGGGTGATGAATTGGTACGGGAGCATGGGTGTGGTGGGTGTGTAGGTGATGCTGGGAGTGCGGCGACGCGCTTTGGGCGGAGGGGTGGAAGGGGGCGGGACGTAGCCGGGATCGCCGGGCTCGAGGCGGTAGCTGGGGCTCCCCCAGCGAAGGTTGGGGTCGTCAAAGCGGTGGCCCTCGTCAAAGCGGATCGGCTTCATGGGGAGAATGCGCGGGTTTTGCGGGAAATACGCGCCAGTGTCAAGCACGCGGTGGCTGCGGGTCGGCTCCGGGTTTCTCCCCGAGCAGATCGGGCCGCACGCGCTTGGTCTTGGCGAGGGCTTGTTCGCGCCGCCATTTGGCGATCTCGGCGTGGTGTCCGCTCAGCAGCACATCCGGCACACGCCAGCCGCGGAACTCGACCGGGCGCGTGTATTGCGGGAACTCGAGCAGGCCGCTGGAGAAGCTGTCGTCGGGCGCGCTCATCGCATCGCCGAGCACGCCGGGGAGCAGCCTCACGACAGCATCCGCGACGACTGCGGCGGCAAGCGCGCCATTCGTGAGCACGTAATCGCCGATGCTGATTTCGTCATCGACGAGGTGGTCGATGACGCGCTGATCGACGCCTTCGTAATGGCCGCAGAGGAGGATGAGATGGGGAAGCCGCGCGTATTCCTCCGCGAGCTTTTGGGTGAAAGGGCGACCGCCGGGGGAGAGGAGGACGATGCGCACAGTCGGCGTGCGCAATTCCTCCACCGCCGCAAAGAACGGCTCGCATTTCATCACCATGCCCTGGCTGCCGCCGTACGGCGTGTCGTCGGTCGTGCGATGTTTGTTATCCGCCCACTTCCGCAAATCATGCACACGCAAATCGACGAGGCCGCGCTGCTGCGCCTTGCCGATCATGCTCGCGCCGAGCGGCGCGGCGGCGATCTCCGGGAAGATGGTGAGGATGTCGAGGCGCATGGGGAAACTTGTCACCCCGGCGCGCAGTGATTACGAGTGGCGAATGCCTGAACCGACTGGGAAAGAATTTGCACCGCCGACGCTCGATCTCGACGCGACTTGGGAGAATGTGGCGGCGGCACTGGGGAGCGCGGATTTCGAGGAGCGCGTGCTGCCCGCGCTGCTGCGGGAGGCGCGCTGGTTCGGGGGAAAGGCGCATCCGCTGCGCCGCGTGCGCGTGGTGGAAATCCTGACGCTCGGCGATGCGGCGGCGGGGCGCATCGCTCTGCTGGAGGCGAACTATGTCGAGCGCCCGCCAGAGATTTACGTGCTCCCGCTGCAACTCGCGCCCGATGCTCCCGCGCCCATCGCGCGGCTGTGCGGGGGCGTGCTTTTCGATGCGCTGGGCGATGAGCGGTTTCGCGCGGCGCTTTTTGAAATCGTGCGGAACGAGCGGAGATACGGCGGCCTCACCGGCATCTGCGGCGAGCCGCTCAAGGCCGCGCAACTGGCTCTGCCCTTGCCTTCGCGGGCGCTCGCGGCGGAGCAGAGCAATTCGGCGATCGTGTATGACGGACGCTTTTTCCTGAAGCTCTACCGCAAGCCGGAAGCGGGCGAGAACCCGGATGCGGAGCTGATCCGCTTCCTCAGCGAACGGCAGCATTTCGCGCACGTCCCCGCGTTTTGCGGAGC
>JAYVRQ010000792.1:0-2837 GCA_043776145.1 Chthoniobacteraceae bacterium | reverse complement strand
CCGTCGTCTTCGTCTCACCGACGAGCACCTTCCGGCTCGCCGGATCGACGCTCCGAAACCCATCCGAAGCCCGCGCCGTGTAGCGCGTGATGCGCCCGATCGTCGCGGCGAAATACTCATTGGTCGCGGGGTTGTAAGCCGCCGTCCCCGCGTTCAGCAGATGATGCCGGTCCACGACGTAGCTGAGGTAAATGTATCCGTTCTCGTGAAAGTTCGGATGCAGCGCGACGCCGAGCATTCCAAAATCGCGCCACGCCCCCACTTCATCGCTGAGGTCGATGAGCGGCGTCGCGAGCTTCACACCATTTTCGACAATCCAAACGCGCCCGCCGCGCTCCCACACATACACGCGATTCACCGCATCCGGGCTCGGATCGAAAGCCACCCCAACCGGCTCGACCCAGCCGCTCCCGACGAGCTGCTCGGAAAAACCGGGTGGCAGCGTGAACGCATGGAGCGGCTCCGCGCACAGGAACGCGGCGATAGCCACGAGCCATGACTGGAAGCTCGCTTCCAAACTCTTCATTAGTGCCGGTAAGTGCCGGTTAGTGGTTAAACCATTCATGGGAAGCCTCACGCGCGAGATGCGTGCCAGCATTCAAGAAATCCTGGCGCGAAATCCCGCGGGCGGGCGGCTAAGTTTTCACCTCGTTCACCTCGCGCCCAAGTGGAACTTGGACACGAGGAAAAAAACATCCATGTCACCGAACCCTTTCATGCCGGCGACTACTCCCGCGCGGGTTCCGCTTTGTGCAAACGCAGCACGGCGGGGGCGCCTTCGCGCCACTCGACTTGCTCGATAACCTGGCTCGGGGTCCACATCCCGGCATGGAGATCGGCGTGAATGAAATACGTTTTCCCAGCCTCCACATTGATCTCCACCTTTTTTTCTTCATCATTGGCCGTGAAGGAATGCCGGCCCGGTGTCGCATCATCCAAAATAAACGTCCCGCCCGCGAGCTTTCCCATGTCCTGAGTGTTGTCGTAGATGTGCCGGAAGTTCACGATGCGTCCCACCCAGCCCTCCCGCATCAGGGAGGTTTCGTTGCGATAGACGATGACCAGACCTTTGCCCGGTTTCGGATGGTAAGGGATCGATGCCACGGAGCCCTGCTCTTGCGACGCGCATCCAGCGAGGATGGCAGCGGCAGCGGCGGTGGTGAAAAGGCGGACGAGTGTGGTCTGGGTAGTCATGGGTTTGTGGGTTTGGATTGTTGAAACCGTCCAGTTGGCGGCAAGTAGCTGGATGGTAGGAACGCGAGTTCCGCCGACAAGCGCCAAATGGGAAAGCGAGGCATCCCCGACGGCAGCGTGAACAGCACGCAGCCTTGTTGACGCTCACAGCTTGATCGCGAGCTGCCGGTAGGCGGAGCGGATTTGTTTCATCAACTCGTCCTCGGTGCGGCCATCCAGCAGGATCGCCAGCATTTTCTTTTGGAAAGTCGCCTGCCCGGAAGGCGATGCGATGAACGCGGGCTTTGGCGGATGCGGGATGTCGCTGCGGTAGGTGTAGGTGCCGTCCGCGTTCAATTGCACGCCGGGCTTTTTGAAAAATTCCCCCATTGCCTTGCGATAGTCTTCCATCTCCTTCCGCTGCCCCTGCACCTGTCGGAAGTAACGCAGGAAGCGTTGCGCGTCGCCCTTCCCGTCGAGGTGCATGAAATAGTACACGAGCAGGTAGGACGTGAAATACATGCGGTGCGACGCGGCCGGATCCTGCGCCATGGTTTGCATCCATTCCGCGTTGCTGATGCTGAGGAGTTTTTCCAGCGGGTAAGGCTCGGGCGTTCCACTGGTCCCGCGTTTTTTCAAGGCATCGAGATAGTCTTTCAGCCCGGTCTTCGCCCCGGCGACGCGGAAGCGTCCCGCGTGGAGCGGCAGGTTGTTGGTGTATTCCGCCGTGCCTTCCGCCATCCAGAGCGGCAGGAAATCGAGCCAGAAGTGCATCATCTGATGCGTGAGTTCATGCACCATCGTGCTCGAATCGAAGTCCTCGCTTTTTACGTAGCTCGTTCCAGATGCCTTCACGCCGATGCTCTCGAAGGGGACGAGAAATGTCTCGGTGCGTGAGTTGTAAATGCCGCCGCTGTTCGGCACGCCGCCCGCGGCCATGTAGGCGGCGCGATCTTTGAGCAGGCGCGCGCGGAAGTAATTCCCCGACGGCGGACGCGGCTCGATGTTCCAGGGGAGCGCCTTTAGCAATTCGTAGGTCGCCTCAAAATCCCGCGCGACTTCGCGCAGCAGCGATGGCTTGAATTTCCCCTGCGACTCGAACTCGAAATGCGGCGTGCGATAGACGAATTTTTCCGCCGCGGCGTCCTCGCTCACCACTTCGGTTTTCATCGTCGCCGTGTCCACGCCCACCGCTTCCGGCAGGGTGAATTTGATCGGCTGCCGCTGCTGCCACTCGGCGATGTATTGCTGATCCTCGGCGCTCAGTTTCGTCGCGGGAGATTGCGCGATCCGACCATTCGGCATTCGGAAAAAAGCGGTCGTTCCGTCGTAGTTTTGGAGCGTGGCTTGGAACGGCTGGCCCTCGGAAGTTTTCCACGCGCGCGGCGGTTCGGTTTGGGGAAGTTGCGCGGGCGCGGCGGCGGCGAGCAGGAGCAGGGTGGCGAGAGTGCGCGTGGTCGAACTCATGCCGCACAGCCTTTCAGCGCGCTCCCCGCCGGCAAGCAAAATACTCCGCGGCGCGGAGTTGTTTTCAGCACCGACAAGGCGTGCTGCCCGGCGAGACTGGGGAGTGGGCAGGACTGGATTCGAACCAGTGAAGGCGTAAGCCAGCGGATTTACAGTCCGCCCCGTTTGGCCACTTCGGTACCTACCCGGGAAAAGGG
>JAYVRQ010000791.1:0-2840 GCA_043776145.1 Chthoniobacteraceae bacterium | reverse complement strand
TCACCGCCCTGCCCCTCGATCCGAGCGAACTGCGCCCGCTGCTGCACGCGGAAGTGGACAAGCTGCGCGATGAAAACTTACTGGTGCTGCATCGGGTGGCGCTGGCATTGGAACTGGAGGAGGTGACGGACCGGCTGAATGAGGGCTTCGACGCGGACCGCGCGGCGGGGAAGCTGGCGCGGCTGCCGGAAATCATCCGGGAGGCGCGCGCCGCGATCCATGCGCGCCCGTCGGCGTGATCGTGGTGCTGGACACGAACGCGCTGATCCAGGTCTTCGGTCGGGCTTCTCCTTTCGCACCGCTCAGGGAAGCCTTGCGGCATGGCAAAGTGGAATGGGCTGTCTCGACGCCGTGTTGTTGGAATACGAGGAGGTCGTCCGCCGCTCTTCAGGCCAAAAACGCTGGAAAGATGTGTGGAGCTTTTTGACCTTGATCGACCTGCTGCACGGGAGCATCCACCGCATCGGGCCACGCTATCGTTTTCACACGATCACGGGCGATGCGGATGACGATGCCTTTGCGGACTGCGCCATCGCGGTGGGTGCGGACTGGATCATCACCTCCGATCATCATTTCGACGCGCTGATTGGCTCCGGCTACCAGCCGCAGCCGATCCCGCCCACGGAATTCATCCGGCGGCATCTCGCAGCGGATTAGAAGCGGTGTGGGGTTCTTGAATCTTGCGCGGGGTCTTTCTGTGAATCGTGCTCTTTCGCTTCGACACAAATGTTGAGTCGTTCGGCTGGCTGACAAATGTTCAGCCTTTCCAGACGGCCCCTGCTTTCCGTTTTCACCGTTTCCCGTGATTCCATTCATCATTCCAGCGCAGCACGAGGAGGCTTGGATTGGCTGCGGCCTTTCCGCCATTCGCTGCGCGATGGACCCGGCCCCCGCCGCGCAAGAGGTGATCCTGGCCGACGCTGCTTTCACCGATGCCACGAACCGTCGCCGGCCCACACGCTGGATGCGCTGACGGGGCTGATCGCTGTGACGCCGACGGCGCAGGGAGCGACTTCCGCGCTGGTGTCGGTGACGAATGCGAATGGGACGGGGAGCAAGCAGGTGGATTTCACGATCGCGGGGCCGCCGGGTGCGCCGACGGATTTGGGGCTGGATGCGGGCGGGGTGAGCGAGGGGAAACCGGCGGGGACGCGGGTGGGCCGGCTGGTGGCGAGCGATCCGAACCCGCTCGATACTTTCACCTGGCAACTGGTGGCGGGAACGGGGGCACCGATGCCTAAAATTCGCCGGAAGGGATACCGTCCGCACTTCTGCGGCACCTTTTCGATCGGGGTCCGGGAGCGTGTGCGAGGCGAACGGGGCGAGCCGCTGCTTTACGAAATCCTCCAGTCCACGGACCTCGCGATGTGGACGCTGCATGTGCCCGCGCCAGCCACCGTGAGCCGGGTGAATAACGGCGGCTACAATCAAGTGAGCGTGCGCGTGCCGTCGCCGAATCCGAATTTTTACCTGAAGCTGCGTCTCGACGGGCACCGCCGGAGGCACGGACGCGGACGGTTTGCCCGCCCATCTCTTCCGCTCGGGCTGTCTCGCGGACTCGGCTCTCCACTACGCTCCGCCCGCTGGCCCGCCTTCGCTCCGGTCGAAATGACCGGCTTTTCCCGATTACGCCCGCGAACGCGGCTCGCGATCCTTGGTCGTGGCGGTGCTCGGGACGGTGACGAACGGGCCGCCATCCATCGGCGCGGCTTTCGTGAAGGCCACGCCGGGGACATCGCTGGCTTTTCCCGCGAGAGGGAAATCCTTCCGCAGCGGATAAAACGGGTAGCCTTCCCACATCAGAATCCGGCGCAGGTCGGCGTGGCCGGTGAAGCGAATGCCCATCATGTCGAAGACCTCGCGCTCGTGCCAGTCGGCGGTCGGCCAGACATCGCTCACGGTCTGCGCGGTGAGATCATCTTCGGAAACGCGGAACTTCACGCGGAGATGATCGCCGCTGACGAGTTGGGAAAGTTCATAGACCAGCTCGAAGCGCGGCTCTTCGCCGAAATGATCCACGCCGCTCACGTCGATGAGGTAGTCGAAGCCGAGGGTGTCGCGGGAAAAAAGCGCGAGGTCGTGAAGGGCGGTGCGCTCGATGGTGAGCGTGGTTTCCCCGCGAAATTCCTTCTTCGCGAGAATCTTGAATTTGCTTTCGAGCGAGCGGATGGCGTCGGCGAGGGACATGGAAAATCAGGCGCGGAGTTCGGCGAAAAATTGCTTCTTCTGCTCACGCAGCGCGGGCTCGGTGTCGATCTTTCGCTGGAGCCGGAGCAGCCCCTCGATGAGCGCCTCGGGCCGCGGCGGGCAGCCGGAGATATAGACATCGACGGGGATGAGTTGGTCGATCCCTTGCAAGACCGCGTAGCTGCGATACATGCCGCCGCTCGAAGCGCACGCGCCCATCGCGATGCACCATTTCGGCTCGGGCATTTGATCCCAGATGCGTTTCACGGCGAGCGCCATTTTGTAAGTGACGGTGCCGGCGACGATCATCACATCGCTCTGGCGCGGCGAGAAGCGCATGACTTCCGCGCCGAAACGCGAGATGTCGAAGCGGGACGCGCCCGTGGCCATGAGTTCGATGGCGCAGCAGGCGAGGCCCATCGGCATCGGCCAGAGCGAGTTTTTGCGCATCCAATTCATGGTGGCATCGACCGTGGAAAAAATGATGTTTCCCTCGATCTTCGAGTCGTAGGCGACCGGGCTGGTTTCAGTCATGGCGGGACTCTAGGAACCGGGCGGAACGCGGCAAGGCGATTTTGTGAAATGTTTCACAAGGGCAGCGCCGGCCCCGGCACGCAGATCGTTTCGGCGGCTGCGGCGCGGTGTGAGCGCGG
>JAYVRQ010000790.1:0-2844 GCA_043776145.1 Chthoniobacteraceae bacterium | reverse complement strand
CCGAGTTCGCGGAAGCGCGCGAGACCGTATGCGAGGCCGAGCGTCGCGCCTTCCATGATGGCGCGCGCGGTGTGCGCGGGCGTCATATTTTCGCAAGTCAGCCCGTGCATCACGCCGCTGCCGAGCGGGAGATTCGGCGTCCGCTCGCCGTTCAGATACGGCAGGAAAAGCAGCCCGCCCGCGCCCGCTGGAGCGCCCGCGACATTTTTTTCGAGCTGGTCGTGCGTCCAGCCGAACATCTTGCGCGCCTGCTCGGTGGCGACGGTCACATTCATCGTGCAAGCCAGCGGCAGCCAGCGATCCGTGCTGTCGCAAAAGGCGGCGACTTCGCCTTCCGGGTCGATGACCGGTTTGTCGGCAAACGCATACACGGTGCCCGAAGTGCCGAGGCTCACCGTGACGACGCCGGGCTGCACATTCCCCGTGCCGATCGCGCCCATCATATTGTCGCCGCCGCCCGCGCTGACGACGACTTCGTTCGACAGGCCCCACTCGGCGCGGAGATTTTCGCGGAGCAACCCGAAAGCACGGCGCGAACTCGCGAGCGGTGGCAGCGCGCCAGCCAGGTCGGGGTCGATGAAGTCGATCAGCGGCTCGCACCAAGTCTTCGTGCGCACGTCCATGAGGCCCGTGCCCGAGGCGTCCCCATACTCCATCCCGCGTTCGCCAGTGAGGTGAAAGTTGATGTAGTCATGCGGCAACAGGACGCTTTCGAGCGCCTTGTAGTTCTTCGGCTCGTTCTGTTTCAGCCACAGAATTTTCGGCGCGGTGTAGCCGGGCAGGATGGTGTTTCCCGCCATCTTGATGAGTTCCGCCGCTCCGCCAAATTCATCCTCGAATTGCAGACACTGCGCGGTCGTCGAAGTGTCGCACCACAGCTTCGCCGGGCGGATGATTTTTCCCTTTTTGTCGAGCGGCACGAAGCCATGCTGCTGCCCGCTGACGCCGATCGCCTTCACCTCGTCCTTGCGTTTGCCGAGCGCGGCGAGCACTTCGGCGACGGTCTTGCTCACCGCATCCGTCCACGCCTTCGGATCCTGTTCGAGATGTCCGGGCGGCAAGCCCTCGATGAGCCCGTATCCCTGCGCGGCGGACGCGAGGATTTCGCCCGTGTCGAGGTCGAGCGCGATGGTCTTGGTGCTTTGCGTGCCGCTGTCGATGCCGAGGGAGATCATGGGGATTTCAGATGGTAGATTTCAGATTTCAGATTGAATGCGATAGCCAGATGAGGGCCGCGACGCTAAATCTGAAATCTGAAATCTGAAATCTGAAATTCCTTCATGGTCAAAAAGCTTCTCCACACCCGTTACCGCGTCTCCGATTTGGAAAAGACCGCGTCTTTCTACAAGGACGTGCTCGGTCTCGAAGAAGTGAACCGGCACAGTTCGCCGCGCGGCTCGCAGCTCGTGTTTTTCAAAGCGCCCGGCAGCGAGGAGTTGATCGAGATTTGCAAGTTCGACGGCAGCGGCCCGGTGAACGTCGGCACGGACATCACGCATCTCGCCTTCGAGGTGGACGAGATGGACGCCTTCGCGCGCCACGCCGCCGCGAAAGGCTACCCGCTTTCCGACGGACCCACGCCGACATCGAGCGGGAGCATCATCGCATTTCTCGATGCGCCGGAAGGATACGAAATCGAACTCATCCAACGCCCGAAGTGAGCGGCGCGGAGCCCAAATCTGAAATCTGAAATCTAAAATCTTAAATGGACTTTGACTGGCTCGACGCGCCTTTCGACCTGCAAAAGGTCGTGCCCAAAGAGATCGAGGAATCCTTCGAGGATCCCTTCTCGATCCGGCTCCTGCCCGATGGCGTCGAGGACGATGAAAAGGCGCGCTACTTCAATCTCGGCAAGAGCATCAACGAGCGCGGCATCTTCACCGTTTTTTGGACCGACGGAAAACGCTACCGCGCGATCTTTTCGCGGGAGATGACGCCCGAGGAGTCGGCGTTTTACGACCGCAAAAATTCCGTGGGATAATGAACCTGCCATGAAAGTCATCACCGCCTGGACGGAACTGCCACATTTTGAAACGGAGGAAGACGAAGCCGCCTTCTGGGCGGGCGCGCGCCTCGATTCGCGGCTGATGAGCGCGTCGATCCTGAAGGCCGACAACCGCGAATCCACCACCATCACGCTGCGCTTCGACCCGCGAATGCTCGCCCGCATCAAACGCATCGCCCGCTCCCGCTACCTGAATTACCAAAGCATGATCAAACAGTGGCTCAGCGAGCGGATCGAGAAGGAGATGTAGTGGCGCAGCGGCGCAGCGCACCCTGTTATTCTGAGGGAATCCAAGACGCGGGCGTGATTTTTGGTGCGGGGATGACGTGAGGCGGCGGTCTCGTAGCTGCGTCGTCCCCGTCGCAGGTAGTTCCGGCGGCGTCCTCGCCGCCTGCGCCGATGGCGCAGACCGGCCGCGCGGCGGGGACGCCGCGGGAACAACCTGCGGCGGGGACGCCGCAGCTACGAGACCGCCGCCTCACGTCATCCCCGCGCTAACAATCACGCCCCGCTTGTTGGAATCCCTCAGAAGGACAGGTTTTTGGATGCTGCCGCTGTCGCCGCGATCCCGGATTTTGCCGCGCCTGCCCTGAATGTCCGCCGCCCGTGCGTTGACCTGAACCCAGCCGCCCGATAGCTTCCGCGCGATGTATTCCTCCCGCTCGTTCCTGGCCTTGCCGGCGTGGAGCGCGGCGTTGCTGATGCCGGCGCCAGCGCACGCCGGGATGGCGATGCCGACGTTCACCGACATCGCCCGCGCGCGGATCGAGGTGCTCTCGTTTTTTCTCGTCAGCTATCTCGTCCTCGCCGTCGTCTATCGGCTGCTGTGGAATTCACTC
>JAYVRQ010000789.1:0-2845 GCA_043776145.1 Chthoniobacteraceae bacterium | reverse complement strand
TCATGCCGGCGTGGAAATGAATTTCGGCGTCCTCCGTCTTCTGGCTGAGGGCGCGCTTGATCGCCTCGATGGCGCGAGGCTGATCGCCGTTCTTGAAATACACCCACGCGAGCGTGTCCGCCTCGTTGATGTTGCGCGTGAGCTTGCGCGCCTCCGCCATGCGAAGCGCCTCGATGAGCTTGCGATCGTGGTCCGCGTAAAATTTCGCCATCGCCATGTGCGAATGTCCGGCGCGCGCCGTCTGCGCCTGGTCGAGTTCCTCGGCTTGCTCATAGCATTTTTCCGCATCGGCTTTGCGATCCGTCGTCGCGAGGACATCGCCCAATTCCACGAGCGCAAAGTGATTCGGCCCCACTTCCAGGATCGTCCGGTAGTGTTTTTCCGCAGAGGCAAAGTCTCCGCGTGCCGCGGCGATGCGCCCGGCAGCCAGCAGCACATGCGCGTTCCTCGATCCTGCTTTCAATGGACCTTCCAAGTTCTGCGCGGCAGGGAGCAGGGCACCCTGACTGAAAAGCATCATCGCCAATTTTGCGCGGCACCAGGCGGTGTTTTCCGCGAAGGGAGCGCCGGCCTTGATCGCTTTTTCCAGCAGCCACATCCCCTTCCTCGTGTCACCGGTCAGATAGAGCAAATGCGCGCCGCGGCTCCACGAGGACAGGTCCGGCTTCAGGTCCATCATCTTCTGATAATGCGTGTAGGCCGCCTCGTAGTCGCCCAATTCCACGTCGGCATCGCCGAGGATTCCGTGGGCGGCGGCGTTGGTGCCGTCGAGCGTGAGCGAGCGATTCGCCCAGTCGCGGCTCTTCTCGAAAATGTGGCGTCCCCCGGTCACCCACGCCATTCCCGTCATTGCATCCACATTCTTCGGATCAAGTCGCAGTGCATACTCGTATGCAGCCTCGGCGAGATCGTAACAGTGCTCATCCGCCGTATCGCGCAGAACCTGCGCCAGCACATCGCCGAGCAGCACCCATCGCGCGGCGACCTGGTCCTTCTCCTGCACTTTCGACAGTGCCACGCGCAGCGCCTGGTCGGTCGCCGACTTGCCAGCAGGCGCGGGAATCTGCGCCAGGATTTGCTGCGGTGTCTGCGGTGCCGGAGCAGTCGGAATTGCGCCAGCCTTTCCCGCCGACTGCGACGATTTCCGCGAGAGCATCGCGCCGACAAATGCCACTGCCATACACGCGCCGATGACGACGACACGGAACATCGCACGACGGGAATTTTGCTGCGGAGCGGGGTGTGGGGAAGGATTCACAATGTGATTCAGGCATGCGCCGGCGCGTCTGATTGAAGAACACGCCGGCGCAATTTTGCCGGACAGGAATCGCCAGCCTAGAAGCCGACGTTGACTCCCGAGTCCTTGCTATTGCGAGCACCTGCATTCGGCGTCGCCGCATAGGGGAATGTGACGTTATAAGTGACGTCGTTTGCGGGCACATTGTCACCCACGTGTGTCAGGGGCGGCGTGAAAGCGGGACCGTTGGCGATGGCCGTGAGCGCGATGTCCACGGCGTCATCGCCGAAACGCCGACCGTTCGGCCAACCGGACGGAATCTGCGTGCCAGCTCCGTTCGCAACGGTGTCACCGCCGATGAAACTCAGGCGGTTAAAACCCATTTCTCCAGGCGTCGGAACCGCTCCAGTCGTGGTGTTCACGCGGATGACATCCGGGATGAAAATCGCCCTTAAGTCAGTGCGATTGGTCGTCTGGAAGTTTTGCATAAAGACGGCATTGATCAGCACGGCGATCTCTGGGTTGAGCGCATATTTTGCAAAGTTCGCGTTGTCGTTCACTGGGGAGGTGCGGTTGTAATTATCCTTGTCCACAAGGGCCACGAGCACCTCGTTGAATAGCGGGTTTGCCAAACGGTTGACCTGCACGTAGGGGCCGGAAGGAATATCCGTGCAATCCGCTCCGCGCGGCGTCCCGCGCAAGGTGATGCGAGGACGGCTGACTGAGGCATAGACTCCAACTCCCGTGCTCGCCGGCTGAAGCACACCGGTGTAGGGCACGCTCGGCAGCGCAGTGAGAGGAATGACGATGGCATAGTGCATCACGTTGAAACCCTTGAACCCATCCACTCCGCCGCCCGCCTGTCCGAAACTGTTGCCAAGTATTCTCCCATCCAGGAGGTCGGAGATGCCGGGGACGTCAGCGAAGAAGCTGTCGTCACGCGGCCCGGCGAACATCGTGTAGGTCGCACCGCCGGAGACAACGTCCACCGTCGTCTGCGCAGTATAGGGATCGAGAGTGGCGCGACTGGTCGCACCGGAAATGGCACGGCCATTGACATCATTGTAGAGAGGCGTCGTTCTCTTGCCGACGTTAGGTGGGGCGACCAACAGCGGCGTGGTGTTCAGCGCGGTGCGCGCGAAGCTAGCACTCGTCGTTCGGGTGACCGTGTAGCTTTGGACGAAATTCTGATGCGCATCGCCGACGGTCATGATCCCGCCGACATCCGGATTGCCACCGATATTTGCACCGCGTCCATACCGCAGGATGGTGTTCTTGTTCTTGTAGCTGCCATTCACCGCATCCACGGCGGAGAATTGAAAATCATACCGTTGAAGCTCCGCGCCCGTGGCGGGATTAGCGATGTGAATGCTGTAAAGCGCGTCCGGCGAAAATGCGTCGAACATGAGGCCGTCGCCCGGTTCCATGAAAGGATGCACATTCACCTCGACCACGAGCACTCGCTCTCCCGAGGGACGCGTGCGCACGAAGGCATAGACATCCGATAGATTTGCCTGCGAATCGAGCTTGATGAGCGGCGCGTCGCTATGGCTGGAAGCCTTCGCGCTCGGCGTGGGAGCCAGCCAGAATGCGGCCGCGCAAGCGGCA
>JAYVRQ010000788.1:0-9546 GCA_043776145.1 Chthoniobacteraceae bacterium | reverse complement strand
ATTCTTTTGCATCGCGCCGCGCCGCCGTCCACGCTCCGCGCCCATGCTGCCACGCGCATCTTCACCGGACGCCGATTCGCGCGCGCGCGGCATCTCGGTCGTCATTCCCGTGTGGCGGGAAAACGGGACGCTGTTCGACTTCCTGCGCACCGCCTCGGCGTGGCCGGAGGTGCGCGAAGTCATCGTCGCCAGCGCGGAGGAGACGCCGGATTTTCGCGGCGCGGTGGAAGCCGCGGGCGCGCTCTGCATCGGCGCGGGGCGGCCCAATCGCGGGCGGCAGATGAATGCCGGGGCGCGGCACGCGCGCGGGGAGTGGCTGCTGTTTCAGCACGCGGACACGGAACTGGCCCGCGCGCATGTGCAGGCGCTCGCGGCGCTCGGCGATGCGGTGGGCGGTGCGTTCCATCGGAAATTCGATGAGCGCCATCCGCACTGCCGCTGGATCGAGCCCATCGAACGCTGGCGCAATCAACACTTCGGCGCGCTGTTTGGCGATCAGTCGATCTTTGTGCGGCGCGAGCATTTTGAAAAACTCGGCGGCTTCGCGGACATCCCGCTGATGGAAGACCTCGAGTTTTCCAAACGCCTGCGCCGCTCCGGCCCGATCGCGCTGCTCGATCCGCCGGTCGCGACCTCCACGCGCCGGCACGCGCGGCACGGCGCATGGAAGACGACGCTCACGAACGCGGCGCTCATCGCGCTCTACAAGCTCGGTGTCTCGCCCGCGCGCCTGCACGCTTGGTACTACGGAATACAAAAGCCCGTCGAAACTCCCACGCCTGCACTCACACAAACCCATGAAAACTAAACTCCTGATCCTTGCACTCCTCGTCCCGTTCGCCGCCCGCGCTGAAGTCGGCGCATGGCAGAAAGATTACGACGCACTGCTGAAAAAATATGTCTCCGGTGGCGGCGTCCGCTATGCCGCGTGGAAAGCCAGCGCGCCAGACATGGCGGCGCTCGATAAAGTGGTCGCCGCCATCGGCGCGGAAAATCCCTCAGCGCTCGGACGCAACGACAAGCTCGCGTTTTACATCAACGCTTACAACGCATGGATCATCCACCTCGTGCTCGAAAAATATCCGATCAAAAGCGTGCGCGATTACGCGGCGCTCTTCGGCATTTTCACCGGGAAGAACATTCAGCTCGGCGGCGAGAAGATCAGCCTCAATCATCTCGAAAAAGATCTCGTGCTCAAGGGCATCGGCGAAGCCCGCGCGCACTTCGCGCTGAACTGCGCGAGCCGCTCCTGCCCCGTGCTCATCCCCGCCGCCTACAGCGGCGCGACGCTCGACAAAGTGCTCGATGAACGCTCGAAGGCTTACACCACAAATCCGCTCGGCGTGAGCACGGGGAAGGATGGAAAGAGCGCGAGTCTTTCGAGCATTTTCAAATGGAACGACGGCGATTTCAAAGCCGCGGGCGGGCCGGTGGCCTTCATCAACAAATACCGCCCCACGCCGCTCCCGGCGGATGTGAAGGTCGAGTTTCAAGATTACGACTGGAGCCTCAACGAAGCGAAATGAACGCGGCTCCCGCCCAATCGAAATGGAGCGCGCGCTGGGATGCCTTCCGTCATCCGATCGCGGGTGAAAAGGCCGACGTGCTCCGCCGGCGCTGGACGGAGTTGCCGGGGGAATTGCAGACGCCGAATCAAATCTCCGGGCGGCACCTCACGCACTGCGGCTTCACGCTCGGCGCGAGCTACTGCTCGTTTCACTGCACGCATTGCTACCTGCCGAAAAACGCGAACGAAGTCCCGATCCCTTCGCTCGAACAAATGCGCGAGCAGATCGACGCGAACCGGCGCTTCCAGGGGCCGGGCGGCGGCTTGCAAATCACGGGCGGCGATGTTGCGGATGCGTACTGGCGTTCGGGAAGACAACACGAACTCGTCGAGATCGTGCGCTACGCCTACTCGACGGGCCTCGTGCCGATGGTGATGACGCACGGCCAGACGTTCATCGAGCATCCCGAATTTCTGGAGCAACTCGTTGTCGATGGCGGGCTGCGGCAAGTCGCCGTCCACATCGACATGACCCAGGCCGGCCGCCACGGCTTTCCCATCGGGCGCGTGAAAAGCGAGGCCGACCTGCATCCCGTGCGCGCGGCGTTCACCGAACTCGCGCAGCGGCTCCGCGCAAAAACGGGCGTGCCCGTCGAGTTCGCGCACAACTGCACCGTCACGCGGCGCAATCTCGAACACGTCCCCGAGATCATCCGCTGGTTCCTCGCCGATCCCGAGCGCACGCGCCTCTGGCGGATGCTCAGCTTCCAGCCCGAGGCCGACACGGGCCGCACGATCTTCTCCGAAAAGCCGATCACGCCCGGCGACGTGTGGACGAAAATCTGCGAAGCCACCGCGCTCCCGCTGCGGCGCGACGCGACTATCTTCGGACACCCCGATTGCAACAGTTGGAGTTCGCTCCTCATCGCGCGGCCCGGCGGCGAATTCGCCCCGCTGCTCCCCGACGACGCCCGCTGGGACAGCATCTTCGGGCGGGTGCTCGCGCGCATCGGCGGCCTCTCGCTCGTCACCGACGACGCGGGCACCCCGCCGTGGCGACTCGCCGGAGTGCTCGCGCAAAATCCCAGTCTCGCGCTGCGTCTCGCCGCATATCTCGGCGGACATTTCCTCTCGGGAAAATTTCCCCGCCCACTGCTCGCCGCGCTCTTGAAAGGGCAGGTCCACACGCTCGGCATCGGCATTCACAATTTCATGGACGCCGCCAAAACCGCGACCGCCGCGACCGATCCCCTCATCCGATCGCGCCTCGATTCGTGCGTCTTCAAAGGCGCGGTGAAACAGGACGGCGAATGGGTCGCCGTGCCGATGTGCCAGATGAATCAGGAACGCTGGAGCCGCGTGTACGAGGAGCGCCTCGCCGATCCGAAGCTGCGCACGGCAGCTTGCAGCTAATTTTCCCCACACCTCACAGTTCCATCTTCACCCATGCCCATCACCCGCCGCACCTTCCTCCACCGCACCGCCGCCGCCTCTCTCGCCGCGGTCGCTTTCCCCGCCATCGTCCGCAGCGTGAATGCGAACGGCAAACTACAAGTCGGCGTCGTCGGGTGCAATGGGCAGGGGCTTTCGGACCTTGGTGAAATCGGCTCCCACGCGCGCGTGCAATTCGTTGGCTTCTGCGATGTCGATACCGCGCGGCTCGAACCGGCGGACAAAAAATTTCCCGGCATCGCGCACTTCCAGGATTTCCGCGAAATGTTCGCGAAGCTCGGCGACTCACTTGACGCCGTGCAGGTCTCGACGCCCGATCACATGCACGCCTTCATCACACTCGATGCCATGCGGCGCGGGAAACACGTCTATTGCCAGAAGCCGCTCACGCACACTGTCTGGGAATCGCGCCAGATGCGGCTCCAGGCGGACCAGTCGAAGGTCATCACGCAGATGGGGAATCAAATCCACAGCGCGAGCGAATACCGCACCGGCGTGAAACTGCTGCGCGATGGCGCGATCGGGAAAATCAACGCCGTGCATTCGTGGATCGGGAATCGCGGCAACCAATTCACCAACCTCGCCGCCGCGCCCGCCTCCGCGCCGGTTCCCGCGACGCTCGCGTGGGAGGCGTGGATCGGCACCGCGCCGATGCGCGACTTCGCGCCGGATGTGTATCACCCTTTCAAATGGCGCGACTGGCAGGACTTCGGCTCGGGCGCGCTCGGCGATTTCGGCTGCCACATCCTCGACCCCGTTTTCACCGCGCTCGAACTCACCGCGCCGACCGTGGTGCAGGTGGAAAACGACGGCGTGAATCCGCAGACGTGGCCCGGCGCGCAGACGATCACCTACTTGTTTCCGGGCACCGCTTTCACCGCCGAAAAAACGCTGCAGCTCAACTGGTACGACGGCGGACGAAAACCCGACGCGGCCCTCGCGCAAATGCCCGCCGACGCGAAGCTGCCCGGCGCAGGCTCGCTCTTCATCGGCGAAGGCGGCACGCTCGTCCTGCCGCATGTGGGAATGCCGAAACTGTATCCCGAGGAAAAATTCGCGAGCTTCCAAATCGAGAAGCAACCCGGCGCGAACCATTACCACGCATGGGTCGATGGCGTGCTGGCAAACCAGCGCACCAGTGACGGCTTCCACTACGCCGCCCCGCTCGCCGAGACCGTGCAACTCGGCAACGTCGCCACGCGCTTCCCCGGAAAAATCCTCGCATGGGACACCGCCGCCTTCCGCATCCCGAACCACGCGGAAGCCGAGCGCCTGCTCACGAAGCAATATCGCGACGGGTGGAAGATCGACGCGGTGGCGTAGTCGGAGAGTGCGGCAGCGAGTTCCGGGTAGCACGCTCGTCCCGAGGGTTGGTTTTGGCGTCCCGCCAAAACGAACTTTTCGAGATGTTCGTGAGCAGAAGCGATGATCTCCCGTAAACGTGAGGGCGTGATTGAAATTGGCGCCACCGGGCGCGCTTGCCTCCGCATCCGCTGTCTCGTGGCTCCACTCTTTGGGTCACACCCGCGCAACTCTTGCCCGAAAAGCATTCTTCCATCTACACCGCACGGGTGAGAAGATTTCCCCACGCTTCACGTTGGCCAATGAAAACTTCGCTGCCGCTTTGCACTTCCCTCCTCCTCGCGCTCGCAGGCGCGCTGCCCGCCGCCGATGTCACCGGCGTCGATCCGCAGCCGCTGCTCGCGCAGGTGCGCCGGGTTGTGGATGCGGCGGAGTTGCTCGGTGTTCCTTTCAACGCGGAGGAAAAGAGTGCGCTCGATACTGCGGAGAAAATTCAGGCAGTGCTCGATCCGCGGTGTCTCTTCGTCGTCACGATCAATCCCGAGATGCGTGTGAAGGTCGCGCCTGGAGTGGCGAAGGCGGAGTTGGTGGAACAGGGCTGGCGGTCGTTTTTCATCAAGGTCGTGAATGAGTCCGGCACGACTGCGCCCCTGAATGTTTTCAGCGCGCAAGCACAGTCGGCCTACAGCGGCGGGGCGGTGCAGAATGCTTCGGACAAACGGCTGCGTGGGCGCGACAACTCGAAGCCCATCGACGCGAAAGATGTGTGGCTTGATTTGCAGCAGTTCGACAAGCCGCCTCTGCTACCCGCGCTCAGCGGATTGCGGCTCGAATATCGGATCGTCTCGCTCTACTCGCGCGATGCGGGAAAGCGGGAGGCGACGTTCGCCTTCGACGTCGGACAGGGCACGCAGGATCTCGGATTTCGCGGCGAGACGAGCGTGCTGTTCACCGCGCAGCCGGCGCGTGAAATCGCGTTCCGCATTCGGGATGAAAAAGGCGCACCGACGACTGCGAGCTTGCTCATTCGCGACAAACAAGGGCGCGTGTATCCGTCGCCCGCGAAACGTCTCGCACCCGACTTTGGCTTTCATCCGCAAATTTATCGCGCGGATGGCGAGAGCGTGCGGCTGCCGGACGGCGAGTACGCGATCGAGTTTTCGCGCGGCCCCGAATCGGTCGCGAAGCAAGTGCCCGTCAAGGTTGGTGCGGACACGCGCGAGCTGGCGTTTGCGGTCGAGCGGTGGATCGATCCCGCGCAATTCGGCTGGTGGTCGGGCGATCATCACATCCATGCGGCGGGCTGCGCGCACTACACGAATCCGAGCGAAGGCGTCCACGCGCCCGACATGATGCGGCACTGTCTCGGCGAGGATTTGAAAGTCGGCTGCAACCTGACGTGGGGGCCGTGCTTCGATTACCAAAAGCAGTTTTTCACCGGGAAAGACGACCCGGTTTCCCGCGCGCCGTATCTGCTGCACTACGATGTCGAGGTGAGCGGCTTCGGCTCGCATCAATCGGGACACCTCTGCCTGCTGCTGCTGCGCGACCAGATTTTTCCCGGCGGCGATTCGGATCACCACTGGCCGACGCTCGGCCTGAATACGCTGCGCTGGGCGAAGAAGCAGGGCGCGCTCGTCGGCCCCGCGCATTCCGGCTGGGGTCTGAATTTGCGCGAGGCGAAAATCCCCAGCGCGGAGATGCCGCCCTTCAACGGCATCGGCGCGAACGAATACATCGTGGACGTGACGCACGAAGTTCCCGGCCCGGATGGCAGGCCGGTGCCCGCGGTCGATTTCATGTCCACGGTCGATACGCCGTGGCCGTGGGAATTGAACATCTGGTACCACACGCTCAACACCGGCTTCCGCACGCGCATCAGCGGCGAGACGGATTTCCCGTGCATCTACGGCGAGCGCGTCGGGCTCGGTCGCTCGTATGTGAAGCTGCCGTCGCCGTGGACTTACGAGGACTGGTGCGAGGGCATCCGCGCGGGGCGCAATTACGTGAGCGACGGGATGAGTCATCTGCTCGATTTCAAAGTGAATGACACGCGCATGGGTGAAGGTGCGAGCGAACTCAAACTCGACGCGCCCGCGACCGTGCATGTTTCCGCGCGAGTCGCCGCGCGGCTCGGCGAGAAGGCGGACGATCGCATCCGCCGCACACCCGTTTCGGAAAAGCCCTACTGGCATCTCGAGCGCGCACGCATTGCCGACACACGCGAAGTGCCGGTGGAAGTCATCGTCAACGGCCAGCCGGTCGCGGTGGAAAACATCGTCGCCGATGGGTGGTTCTACGACGTGGCTTTCGACGTGAAGCTCGATCGCAGCAGTTGGATCGCGCTGCGCATCCTCCCGTCGTCGCACACGAATCCCGTCTTCGCGCTCGTCGGCGGAAAACCCGTGCGCGCTTCCAAACAAAGCGCCGAGTGGTGCCGGAAAGCGGTCGATCAATGCTGGTCGCAAAAAGAGCGCACTTACGCGGAAGCCGAGAAGGCGGATGCGCGCGCCGCGTACGATCACGCGCGCGAAACGTACGACCGGCTGATCGCGGAAAGCGCGGCGGATTGATCGCCGCTACCGGCCGTTCACATTCGTCGCGAGAAAGGCGCGACGGTGCAGTTCCGCGCCGTTCTCGATATGCAGCTTTTGTTTGATGCGCTGCCGGTGCGTCTCGATCGTCTTCGCGCTCACCCCGAGATCGCCCGCGATCACGCGCGCCGATTTCCCCGCGCCGAGCATTTGAAACACCTGCCGCTCGCGCGGCGAGAGCGCCGCAGTTTGATCCTCGCTGAATTGCACCGCGCCGCTCGCCAGTTGATCGAGCAGCACGCGCTCGATGCGCGGCCCGACATGGCGCACGCCGACCACCGCGCCGAGGATCGCCGCAAGCAAAACGACGATGGAATCCCGCCGCGTGATGTAAGAGCAAACTCCCGCCTTGAACGCGCGCTGCACGCTCACCGCATCGTCGAGCGAAGTGAACGCGACCACGCGCGGGTGCGCGCCGCACCGGGCGAGTTCCTTCACAAAATGCAGCCCATCGCCCATCGCTGGATCGAGCACCACGACCTCCGGTTTCAGGCGCAGAGCCAGTGCGCGGGCGGCGCTGAGATTATCCGCCTCGCCCGCCACACGCAGTGCCGCGTGGGCATTGATGAGCTGCACCAAGCCGTAACGCGCCACGGGTTCCGCATCGACAACGAGCACGGATGCTTTTTTTGAGTGGGCCATAAATCAGATCGAATTCTCCTGACACGCCTTTGTAGGGAAAAACCCGACGCGGACGCAAGCCCCAGTGTCAGGGAATTCCGTCCACGCCCGCGCCACCGGATCGCGCGCAAAGCCCTACAGAAAATGACGGGACACGCCCGATAGCTGGCCTCCCGGCGGATCGTGCATCCTCTTGCGCATGAAAATGAAAACACGCTCAAACCAATGGTATGGCTGGCAGCCGGACCTCCCCGATTATCGCGACCTCGTCTATAAAAAGATCGCGCCGCGCGCCGCGAAGCTCCCCGCGAGCATCGACCTGAGCCTCGGTTGCTCGCCCGTCGAGGATCAGGGCCGGCTCGGCAGTTGCACCGCCAACGCGCTCGTCGGCGCTCTCGAGTTTCTGGAGAAAAAAGACGGCGTCCCCTTGAGCGATCTCAGCCGGCTCTTCCTGTATTACAATGAGCGCGCCATCGAAGGCACCGTCGGCGACGACAGCGGCGCCTTCCTGCGCGACGGCATCAAGAGCCTCGCCAAGCAGGGTGTCTGTTCCGAAGCGGCATGGCCCTACGCCATCGCCGACTTTACCAAGAAACCCAGCGCAGCCTGCTACACCGCGGCGAAGAAGCACAAGATCCTCAGCTACCATCGCCTCGAGACGGTGGATGAAATGCGGACCTGCCTCGCGGATGGCTATCCATTCGTCTTCGGCTTCACGGTCTATGACGCATTTGAAAGCGCCGCGGTCGCCAAAAGCGGCATCCTCAATCTGCCGAAGCCCACCGAGCGGGTCGTCGGTGGCCACGCCGTCATGGCCGTGGGTTACAACGACAAACAAAAGCGATTCCTGGTGAGAAACTCCTGGGCCGCCGACTGGGGAAAGAAAGGCTACTTCACCATGCCTTATGCCTATCTCGCCGACCGGAACCGGTCGGATGACTTCTGGACCATCCGCACCTCCGAAGAAGGCTGACGCGATCCCCGCCGCATCGGTAAAACAATCTCCTGGGCAGATTCGGACTAGCCATCGGGGCAGCTAGGAAGCCCAATATAGACATGCCGTTTCCTACAACCCTGGAAACTTTTTACGCTCAAAAATCCCATGCCTAAAAAAGCAACTAACTCACCAGAGGCCACTGCGGTCGTAAAAGTGCCCTTCCAGGACGCCATCGACGCGTTCAAGGCATTCAACCCAAAAACGACGCGCTTTAGCGAGTTCAACGCCCTCGCTTTAACCTACGCTTCCAACCTCGCCTACCAGGACGAAGCCACCATCCTTTCCACCATGCCCCGCTGTGGCTTCAACAACATCAGCGTCCGCTCCGTTCGGGAAGTGCAGGCATTTGTCGCCGGCAGCGACACCGCCATCGTCGTCGCCTTCCGCGGGACGCGACCGGATCAATTGCTCGATTGGATGACCGACTTCGACTCCCAGCAAACCTCCTTCGGCGACCGCTTCGCTTGTCCGGATTTCGGCGACACCCATGAAGGCTTCACCCTCGGCCTCCTGCGCGTCTGGCAACTCATCCTCGCCGACATCGCCGCCTTTCAAAGCGGGACGCAAACCCTCTGGATAACCGGCCACAGCCTCGGCGGAGCCCTCGCCGCGCTCGCGGCCGCCGGCATCACCTTTGCGAAGCGCCTTCCCATCAACGGCCTCTACACCTACGGCCAGCCCCGCGTCGGCGACCTGAGCTTCACCGCCCAGTGCGACAGCCATCTCGGCAATGTCCACTTCCGCTTCGTCAACAACCAGGACATCGTCACCCGCGTCCCTCCGCGCATCTTTCCACACTTTCCGTTTCCCTCCTTCTACGGACATTCCGGGCAGGTGATGTATTTCGACAACAAGGGAGTCCTCCACACCGACGAGACTTGGTGGAATGAGTTCCTCATCCGCACAGATGTAGCCTTCGACAAAATGCGCGCCCTCCTCACCGCACCCGTGGCCGATCACGACCTCATCCAAGGCTACGCCGCCAACATCATCAAATACCGCGACGACCTCGCCGCCGGCCGCCGCCAGCCGGTGAAACTCTGAGCGATGAACGCATCCGCAAATCATCACCC
>JAYVRQ010000787.1:0-2848 GCA_043776145.1 Chthoniobacteraceae bacterium | reverse complement strand
GCGCGAGCGCGGCGAATTTGTGCGGGATGGTGCAATTCACGCCGATGAATCCCTGCTTCGCCAAAAGTCGGAACGCCTCCGCGAGTTCGTCCGCGCGGATGTGCAGCCGCGTGTAGCGCGCGTCGATTCCGCACTCCGCGAGCGCCGCGTTGTGCATCGGCGGCGAGGCGGAATGCGCGATGGGATCGCCGAGCACCGCGAGCCGCAGCGGCGGCTGCTCCGCCGGCCACGCGCGCAGGTCGTCGAGCAAATAGACTTCCTTCATTCCCCGAACGTCGAAGCCGCCCGCGCCATCCGCGCGAGCACGCGCTCGCGACCCAGCACTTCGAGCATGTGGTACAGGCTCGGCCCCACGCTGCGCCCGCTCACGGCGGCGCGCGCGGGATGCACAAGTTCGCCCGCTTTCACACCGCGAGTAGTCGCGAGTTCTTTCAGCTTTGCCTCAAGCGCCGCAGCATTCCACTCACCCAAAGATGCGTAGCCTTCACGCAATGCGGCGAGCGCATCGAGCGCTCCGGGTTTGCGCAGCTTCTCCGCGGCGTCCGCATCGAACGGAAAATCCTCCGTAAAGAAATACGGCAGCCAGTTCGGCGTCTCGGGCAGTTGCTTGATCTTCTCCTTCACCAGCGCGAGCACCGGCAGCAGCGCGTCCCGATTTCCAAAAGAAATCCCAGCCTTCTCGATGAACGGCAGCGTAGCGTCCGCAAATTCGTCGAGCGACATCGCGACGAGATACTGCCAGTTCAGCCAGTTGCATTTCTCGAGGTCGAATTGCGCCGCCTTGCGATTGATTTTCGACGGCTCGAACAGCCGCACGATTTCCGCGAGGTCCAGCTTTTCGCGATCGTCCTTCGGCGACCAGCCGAGCAGGCAAAGATAGTTTCGCACCGCTGCCGGCACGTAGCCGCCTTCGATGTAACTCGCGACGCTCGCGCCCTGGTCGCGCTTGCTCATCTTCGAGCCGTCCTTGTTTAAGATGAGCGGGATGTGCCCGTAGCGCGGCGGCTCCACGCCGAGCGCGCGGAAGAGCTGGAGATGCTTCGGCGTGTTCGAGAGATGATCTTCACCGCGAATGACGTGGGTGATCCCCATCTCGATGTCATCGACCACATTTACGAAATGGAAAATCCACGACCCATCCGGGCGGCGAATCGTCATGTCCGGCATGATCTCGACGGCGCGAAAATCGAACGACACTTTCCCGCAGATCAGGTCATCGACTTCCACGACTTCGCGCGCAAAACGGAAGCGCCACGCGCCGCCGTCGTCGTAGAGAAAACCGGCGGCGTTCAGCCGGTCGAAATAACGCTGATAGACCGCCTCGCGTTCGCTTTGGAAAAACGGCCCCTCATCCCAATCGAGCCCGAGCCAGCGCATCCCGTCGTAAATCACCTGCACCGCCTCCGCCGTGTTGCGCGCCTTGTCCGTATCTTCGACGCGCAGGATGAATTTGCCGCCCGTGTGCCGCGCGAAAAGCCAGTTGAAAAGCGCCGTGCGCGCGCCGCCGACGTGCAGGTATCCGGTGGGTGAAGGCGCAAAGCGGACGCGAACGGGCATGGTCATAAAGGGCGTGGAACGTGGCGCATTCGCGCAGCGGCGGAAAGCGCCAAATCTTCGCGTGCGCGCGGAATTTTCGTAAAATCTGGAAAACAATTCTTTACGGATTCCATGAATCTGTCGATTATCTGCCGCTTCAAGTCCCCCGTTAGCCCCCCTAAACACGCCAGTTCACCCCGTTAATTCACCATTACGTCACGTACTTTCTATGAAAAACACATCCTCCAACCCACGCCGCCTCCAACTCGCCGTCGCGCTCGCGCTCGCGGGTTTTACCGCTTCGACTGTTTCGGCAGCCGACTTCCATTTGAATGTCGCCAGCGGCGACTGGAACACTCCCGCAAGCTGGCTCGAGAACGCCGTTCCCGGCACCGGCGGCGGCAATTTTGCCTTCGTCAACAACGGCGGCACGGTGGCCATCACCGGGAACATTCCCGTCATTCAAGATCCCTTCATCGGCAGCGGCGGCGGCACCTCGGGCACGGTCAATCATTCCGCTGGTCTCCACGCAAATGTCGGCTGGACTTTCATCGGTGAACAAGGCGGCACCGGAGCCTACAATCTGACCGGCCCCCTCAATACTCTTGGCAGCGGCAGCCTTTCCACGGGGCGCATCTATGTCGGCGGTCGGCGCGGGGTGACGCCTGGCGGTACTGGCACGATGGATGTGAATACCACGGGGACTGTTACTGCGGGCAGCGACTTGTCCGTGGGGACGCGGAGCGGCAACGGCACGCTGACCATCACGGCCGGCACGGTCAACGCCAACACTTGGATGATCGTTGGTGAAACCGAGGGCGGCTTCGGCGGCTCGACGGGCACGGTGGTGCAGAATGGCGGGAACGTCACCGCTGGCGCGACCGATGCGAATGCGCGCTTCTGGATCGCCAGCCAGGAAGGCGCGGCGGGCCCGGCCTCGAACGGCAGTTACACGCTGAACAGCGGCAACTTCACCGCGCCGAACGCCATCATTGGGAAAAACTACGAGGGCACGTTCACGCAGAACAACGGCAACGTCACGATCAACAACGCGGCCAACGACTCGCGGCTCGGCGAAGCGGGCGGATCGAAGGGGACTTACAATATGAACAACGGCCTTCTGACGATGGGTGCCAATTTCCAAATCGGTGCGAGCGGCATCGGCATTTTCAAGCAGACCGGCGGCACCGTGAATGCGGACAACTTCCCCGTCGTCGGGCGCTTCGCTGGCGGAAATGGCACGCTGGATATTAACAACGGCGCGTTTAACCAGACCAATGCGAGCAACATGTTGATCGTCGGCGAGGAAGGG
>JAYVRQ010000786.1:0-9558 GCA_043776145.1 Chthoniobacteraceae bacterium | reverse complement strand
TGGGCGCGCCTTTCTCGAAGAAGAGCACCACGGTCTTCACGCCCGCGCCCTGGAACGTGCCGCCGGGGCAGTCGAGCACGGTGTGGAGGTTGCAGCTTTCCAGCAGCAGCTTGCGCAGGCTCACCGAGGCGTTGTCGGTGTTGGAAGGAAACGTGTTCTTGATGACCACGCCGCCGCGCCCGCCCGCCTTGAGGATCTTGATGAAGTGCTGGAGGAAGAGGAAGGCGGTCTCGCCGGTGCAGATGGGGAAGTTCTGCTGTACCTCGGGCCGTTCCTTGCCGCCGAAGGGCGGATTGGCCAGCACGACGTGGTAGCGGTCCTTTTCCTGAATGTCGGCGAGGTTCTAAGGTCATCGCCGTTGAGCGCCTTGTTGTGGTCAATCCCCGTCATCCTTGTCCCTCGGCGCGGCCCAGCTTTCCCAGCGGTAGGGCCGGTCGAGGATGAAGGAGTATTTCTTCCCGGAGAGCGCGGCCTCGGTGGCTTTGTCCGCTTCGAGGGCGTCGAGGTATTTCAGGAAGAGCAGCCAAGAGGATTGCTCGGTGTAGTCGAGCTCGCTGGTGCAGCCGGCGTCTTTCCAGAGGACATCGTCGATGTTTTTGAAGGTCTGTTCAAACATGGGTGGAGATTCTTTAGCGGGTCACGAGGCCACAGATGCGGATGTCGCCGCGCTGGCCGCCGTGGAACCGCGGGATGGCTTCGCCTTTGGGTTTCGCCCTTCCGCGCCGGGCGATGGCCCGAAGCCGAGGTGGGCGGAGGCGTCGGAGGGATTTGATTGATGGCGGGCCATGAACAGATTCATGTCACTCGATCGCACGGAGGGAAGCACGCCCGAAAATCTGCTCCGCACTCCGCGGTCGCCGGGAGTGTCGCCAGTAATATTTCCGCCCTCCTCCTCGTCCTCGAAACGACGAAGGATTTCGAGGACGAATCGGAGGACGAGGACGAGCACGATTAACCGGGGCTTCCCATCCCCGCCGCGCATTGCTTTGCTGCGCCGATGCTTGAAATCAAAGACCTCGTCGTGAACTACGGCTCGATCCACGCGCTGCACGGCATCTCGCTGAAAGTGGAGCGGGGGAGCATCGTCACGCTCGTCGGCGCGAATGGCGCGGGGAAGTCCACCACGCTGCGCGCCATCTCGGGCGTCGTGAAGGCGGAGTCGGGTTCGATCGTTTTCGATGGCGGGGAAATCGCCGGGCTTGCCGCGCATCGCATCGTCGGGCGCGGGCTCGCGCAATCGCCGGAGGGGCGCATGGTTTTCGCGAATCTCACGGTGATGGAGAATCTCCAGATGGGCGCGTATCTGCGGAAGGACCGGCAGAATTTCGCGAAGGATCTCGACTACATCTTCGGCATTTTCCCGCGACTAAAAGAGCGCGAGAAACAAACCGCGGGCACGCTGAGCGGCGGCGAACAGCAGATGCTCGCGATCGGCCGCGCGCTGATGAGCAAACCGAAATGTCTGATGCTCGACGAACCCTCGCTCGGCATCGCGCCGATTCTGGTGCGGACGATTTTCGACAAGATCGTGGAGATCAACCGGGAGCTGGGCCTGACGATCCTGCTCGTCGAGCAAAACGCGAATCTCGCGCTCCGGATTTCCAATTACGGCTACGTGCTGGAGACGGGCCGGATCACGCTGCAAGACACCGCGGCCGCGCTGCGGGAGAATGCGGAAGTTCGGGCGGCGTATTTGGGCGGGGAGTGATGGGGCTTGTTTCTGCGCGAGGCTCGCGCACTCCGGGTAGCACGCTCGTCCCGAGCGTTGGCGAAGGCGTCCCGCCTTCGCGAACTTCCATGACCGTTCAATGCAGATTGCGCGCGCGTCTGCCATTCAGTCGTCCAAGAAAGTTCGTTTTGGCGGGACGCCAAAACCAACGCTCGGGACGAGCGTGCTACCCGGAGTTCGCGGCCTCCCGTTTTCAAACGTAAAACCGCTCCGGCGCGATGAGGGGCTGTGGCTGGCAGATGCGATCCACGAGCCTTCGCCAGCTCTCATGTCCGCTGAGGATTTCGATTTCCACGCGCAGGAAAACGATGGGCACATCGAGGGCATCGAACTTCGCCGGGAAACGCACGGCGTCTTTTTCCGTGGTCACGGCGAAGTCGAGATCGCGGCGCACGCACCGCTGGTGAAACTCGGCGAGTTCCTGATCGGTGAAGCGATGGTGGTCGGCGAAGCGTTTTGAGAAGACGAGTTCCGCGCCGAGTTGCGTGAGCTTTTCCTCGAAGCTCTCGGGCCGCGCGATGCCGCTGATGGCGGCGACGTATTTTCCCCGCAGCGCGCTGAGCGGCAGGCGCTCGCCGGTGAAGAGATTTTGCAGATGCAGCGGCTGGTGCGTGGTCTGGATGATCTCGGCGGTGCGGTTGTATTCGCGGATGCGCTCGATGAGTTCCGCGTTGTCGGTGCCGGCGCACTTCGTGATGAAAACGTAATTGGCGCGGCGCAGGTTCGCGGGTGGTTCGCGCAGGGTGCCGCGCGGGAGGAGGTATTCGTTTCCAAACGGTGCCTGCCGGTCGATGAGGCAGATTTCGAGGCGGTGACGCAGCGCGAGGTATTGCATTCCGTCGTCGAGGATGAGCGTGTCGCAGCCGAGTTTCTGGATCGCATAGAGTGCGGAGCGGACGCGGTCTTTATAGGAAAGGACGACGACATTCCCGAGGCTCTTCGCGAGCATGAACGGCTCGTCGCCCGCGAAGCGCGAGTCGAGCAGGAGCCGCTGGCCGTCGTGGACGACGCGCGGTTTGCGGCGCTCCATGCCGAGCCATTTGCGCTGGAGCCGGCGGAAGAGCGGCGGCTTCTTCGCCTTGTAGCCGCGCGAGAGGATCGCGACGCGCCGCCCGCCGTCCTGCAAAGTGCGCGCGAACATTTCCACGACCGGCGTTTTGCCCGTGCCGCCGACGGTGAGGTTTCCGATCGAGATGACCATCACGCCGGGATTGCGCTCGCGCAGCAAGCGGTGCCGGTAAAGCCAGAGTCGCAGCTGGACGATGCCGCGAAAAATTGTCGAGAGCGCGAGCAGGAACCAGCGGAGCAGAAACGCGCGTTTGCCGTAGCGACGCTCAAGGATGACGTCGATGGCGAACTGTTCAAACTCGTCGAGCTGGCGGCGCATTGAAAATGTTGGCGCTTACGTGGACGAGGCGATTGCCCTGCTAACGTAAAAGGCGACATAGGCCGTGCAAAACATCAGGACTAACAGCGAGATCAAACGAGGTATCGGTCGTAAAAAAAACATTGCCACAGCGGCGGCAACTGGCAGTGCAAAGCTAGCTGCTACAAACAAGGCGTGGTAGCGGATGACAAACATTCCCCAGTCATTCGCATAGTCGGCAAAGCGGATCGTCTTTGAGGTTTTATAGCCGAGGCATTGGTTAAAACTTTGATCGAGATTGATCACTTCGGGAATGCCGTGCCACGAAGTCCACAGAATCATAGAGAGCGCAATCCAAGAATAGAAACGGACGATTCGAAGCGTCCACTTAGCATCCGAATTCGCTATTGTAGATTCGCTCATTTCACATTGTCTCCTAGACCTGCTTGATATGGAGGTCAGACTTGCCCCGCGCCGCAGTTGTCCGCCTGCGTCACGATCGCGCGGGCTCTGGCTGGGGCGGCGGCGAGCATGGCTCGCACGACGGCGTCGGGATCTTCGAGGGTGACGCAGCAAATCGTGGAGCCGCTGCCGCTGAGGAAGCCGCCGAGCGCGCCCGCTTTTTCGCCGGCGCTGATGACTTTCGTGAGAAATGGGATGAGCGCCTTTTCGCGGTAGGGCTGGTGAAGGTGATCCTCGAATGCGCCCGCGAGCATCTCGTAATTTCCCGAGGCGAAGGCGGCGGTGATGCGGCAGGCATTCGCGCAGGAACGCGCCGCGCCGAGGCGGTCGATGGTGTCGGGAAGCGCGCGCCGGGCGTCGGGTGTGGCGATTTCAAAATCGGGGATGAGCAGCGCGAAATGCAGTTCGGGGCCGACTTCAAAACGCGCGACCTCTTTTCCCCCCGCGACGGTGAAGCCTCCGAACGCGGCGGGCGCGGCGTTGTCGGGATGGCCTTCGAGTTCGGCGCAGATGTCAAAAAGCGCGGTGCGGTCGAGCGGCGCGTTAGCGAGTTCGTTCAGCCCTGCGAGCAGGCCGAGGCGGACGGTGACGCTGCTGCCCATTCCACGCGAACGCGGGACTTCGCCCTCGATTTTCCACGCGAAGGGAAAGGGTGCGGTTTTCGCGCGCTGGAAAAATTTGGCTGCAGCCTCGGCGGGCATCTGATCGAGCTGCGCGTTTTGTTCGCGGCGGACGGTGACGTGATTGAACACGCGCAGCGCCACACCCAACGCATCGTAGCCGGGGCCGAGATTCGCAGTGGTCGCGGGGACGCGGAAGGTGACTTGGGAGATTTCAGATTTCAGATTTTAGATTTCAGATTGAGGGTTGCGCCGATCCGACGGTTTGCGGAGAACGCGGACGCTAAATCTGAAATCTAAAATCTGAAATCTGAAATCTCCCATGCCTCGCCACGACTCCCGCGCGCCCGATCAACTTCGCCCACTCACCTTCACTCCCAATTTCGCCCCGCACTCGACCGGCTCGGTGCTCATCGCAGCGGGCGATACGCGCGTGATTTGCAGCGCGATGATCGAGGAGAGCGTGCCGCCGTGGATGAAGTATCAGAAGGTCGAGGGCGGCTGGATCACGGCGGAGTATTCGATGCTGCCGTACTCGACGCTGGAGCGGAAGCCGCGCGATTCGGCGAAGGGGAAAGTCGATGGGCGCAGCGTGGAGATTCAGCGGCTCATCGGGCGCTCGCTACGCGCGGTGATTGATCTCGATCTGCTCGGCCCGCGCACGCTTTGCATCGACTGCGACGTGCTTCAAGCCGACGGCGGCACGCGCACGGCGTCCATCACCGGCGCGTGTGTGGCGGCTTCGCTGGCGGTGCAAAAATTGATCGCGGACAAGCTCATCAAAAAATCGCCGATCAAAAAACTCGTCGCCGCCGTGAGCGTTGGCGTGGTGAATGGCGAGCCGCTGCTCGATCTCAACTACCTCGAAGACAAGGACGCCAGCGTGGACATGAATCTCGTGATGACCGAGGACGGCCACTTCGTGGAGGTGCAGGGCTCGGGCGAGGAGCAGACGTTTTCCGAAACTGAACTCGCGGCGATGCTGGCGCTCGGGAAAAAGGGGATCGCCGACTTGATAAGCGGTCAGCGCGAAGCTATTAGCGCCGCCTCCAAAGTGGCCCCTTAGCTGCTAGAACCCATTTTCCATTTCATGAAAAAAGCACTCATCACCGGCATCACCGGACAGGACGGCTCGCATCTCGCGGACTTGCTGCTGGAAAAAGGTTACGAAGTCCACGGCATCATCCGGCGCGCGAGTTCGTTCAATACTTCGCGCATCGACCATCTTTACACCGATCCGCATGTGAACGGGGTGCGCCTCTTTCTCCACTACGGCGATCTCGCCGACGCGCTGAATTTGACGCGGCTCATCGACCGCGTTTGCCCGGATGAAATCTACCATCTCGGCGCGCAGAGCCATGTGCGCGTGAGCTACGACATTCCCGAATACACGGGCGACGTGACCGCGCTCGGGACGATCCGCATTCTCGAAGCGATCCGCGAGGCGAAGGTACCCGCGCGTTTTTACCAAGCCAGCTCGAGCGAGATGTATGGCAAGGTGCAGGCGGTGCCGCAGACGGAAACGACGCCTTTCTGGCCGCGTTCGCCGTATGCGGTGGCGAAGGTGTATGCGTATTGGGCGACGGTGAATTATCGCGAGAGCTACGGGATGCACGCGAGCAATGGCATCCTCTTCAACCACGAGGGGCCGCGGCGCGGGGAGACCTTTGTGACGCGGAAAATCACGCGCGCGGTGGCGGCGATCAAGAAGGGGAAACAGAGCGAAATTTTCCTCGGAAATCTCGATGCGAAACGCGACTGGGGCTACGCGCCGGAATACGTCGAGGGCATGTGGCGGATGCTGCAACAGCCGGACGCCGACGATTATGTGCTCGCGACGGGGGAGACGCATTCGGTGAAAGAATTCGTCGTCGAGGCATTCGCGCACGTCGGGCTCGATTGGGAGAAGCATGTGAAATACGACGCGCGCTACGAGCGGCCTGCGGAGGTCGATTTGCTGATCGGCGATCCGGCGAAGGCGAAGGCGAAACTCGGATGGGAGCCGCAGACGAAGTTTAAGAAGCTCGTGCAGATCATGGTCGATAGCGACCTCGCGGCGCTCGGCTGACCTCCTACGGAACTTCCGGCTCGACGGGGACTGGCTCGCTGGGAGTCGCTGCACCGGCGGGCAATTGCAGTTCCTTCATCAGTTGCGTGGGATCGAGCGAGCCGTCCGCGAGCGCGGCTTCCATCGCGGGGAGCGTTGTGCTGATGACGCCGGCGGTCGCGGCGAGGAGGACTTGGTTGAACGTCACGGGGCCGGTCGATTCGATGAGCGTGCCGTGCTCCGTCGTGGCTTGCGAATAGACGATGGGACCGAGATGGCGGCTGATCGTTTCGGCGGGTGGAAGTTTGCCGGCGTCGAGGAATTGGCCGGCTTCGGAGGAAAAGGCGAGGGTCACTCCGAGGAGTGATTTCAGCGGGCCGTAGCCGCGCTCGAACAGTGTCCGAAGATCGATGTATCCGAAGCCGGATGTCGGCGCGGTCACTGCGCTCGATGCAGTTGCGAACGCGGGCGTCGAGTCGAGCCGTCCCGCGCCGGATTGCATTTGCGCGAGCCCCTTTGTTACCGAATCGGCGCTGAGGCCGATGAGCACAAATTTTCCCGTGAGCGCGATGGCCGGTGTGAAGTCGGCGACGGATGTGGTGAAAAAGGCTGCGTCTTCACGCTGCGTTTTCTGCCAGGAAAGATCGCCCGCTTTTCCCGTGGTGACCAAGTCCACAAACGCCGCCGCCTTTTCCGCATCGCGCACATCCAGCGCGAGCAGCACGGAAGCCGTGTCCGCACCCTTCGCCCACTCGACGAGCGAACCGAACTCCGGCCCGAAGGCTTTCGGTAAATCGGCGAGCGCGAGATTTTTTTCCGTGAGCGATTGATTGAGCGCATCCCAGCCGGGGACGAGCGCGAGCATCGGCGCGGTCTGCTCGGAAACCTCGAACGTCGCGGGCAAATTCATCGCGTAATAAAGCAGCGTCGCCGTCGAACTCAGCGCGAGTGCATTCCGCGCGAGCGGAGCCTCGGGCGCACCGCCGGGACGCAGCACGAAGATCGAATCGCGGCAGTTCGCGCCGTCGAATTTCATCGTCGCTGCGATGGCCTTCATCTTGCGCAGCTCGTCGAATTCCTTCGGATCCTTCTCCTGTCCCGCGGCGACCATGAGCGAGGCGACGCGCTCGATCATCGTCGCGGTCTGCGCCACGAGCAGCGCATCCGGCCCGCCCGGCAGCGGCGCGATGGCCTGCTTGAAAAAATCGCTCGCCGCCAGCGAGGTCTCCGGATTTTTTCCGTCGAGGCGGTCGATCGTGCGTTCGAGCAGTTCGAGGTCGTCGGCGATGAAATACCAGCCGTCGCAAAAAACCTCGGCGAGCACGAAGTCCTTGTCCGTGAACGTCTCGATCTCGCGTTCGCCGTAGCTTTTCAAATCGGCTCTCCCCGCCGGGCGGCTCTGACGCAGGGCTGCGCGCCATTTTGCCGCGAGCGCCTCGGCATCCTTCTGCCTCCCGCTGAAAGCGAAGCCCGCCACGAATTTCGGAACCGCCCCGTCGATCGAAGTAATCGCCGCGAATCCCTCGCGCGGCAGCACGCGCGCGACTTCCCGCCAATCTTCGAGTCCGGTGCCATGCCCGAATGCCTCCTGCATTTCCGGCTCCTGGGAAATGTCCCACAGCGCCGTCTTCGTGAAACGCCGCGCACTCGTGAGCGTGTCCGGGATTTGCGCAAAAAGGACCGTCTCCGCCGGAACCAGTTCCGCCGCGCGCGGACGGTGACTGACCACTTTTTTCAACGCGAAAAACGCGCCCACCGCAACAGCCGCGAGCAGCACCACGGCGAAAATGACTTTCTTCATAAGGATGCCGGACTGAACGCCGGAAGCGTGCCGTGAGAAAGGGAATTTTGGCCGTGGCTCGGGCATCCTGCCCGAAGTTACTTCCACGTCGGGCAGGATGCCCGGGCCACCCTGCTTTTTTCCAAAAAGGGTTCGCAGCTCGATCGCCCCGTTGCGCGGTTCCCCCCGGTCCGCGCAATAACCCATGCGATCGAGCTGCTCCCCTTTTGGATTGTTTCCCCCTAGTTCGATTTCTCGAACAACTTCATACTTAGCAGTGCATGTGCCAGCGAATGCCAGCGGCTGAAATTTTTTCGAGATACAGAGAAAAAAACCTGCGCACCCGGACGTGGCAGCTTGGGCGGTCGCGCGTCGATGGAGAAATTCCGCCAGCGTGAACGATCCGTGCGGAAAAATTCCGACAACCGGGTTTTAACCGAGCGCCGTCCGCACGTTCCATCCCGCGCGTTCCAGCCGCCCGCGCGCTTCGTCATGGGAAATGCCGAGTGTTTCACTCACCAGCCGCACGCCGCGGTCGCGCAGCTTTTCGTTGGAAATGCGCAGATCGATCATGGCATTCCCGCGCACCCGCCCGAGCCGCACCATCGCACCGGTCGAGAGAATGTTGAGCGCGACCTTCGTGGCTGTGCCCGCTTTTAGCCGCGTCGAGCCGGTCACAATCTCCGGCCCGGTCGGGAGGTCGATCTCCACGTCCCAGGAAACCGCGTCGCGCAGGCGCGCGGGATTGCAGGTGAGCAGCAGCGTATGCGCGCCCGCCGCCCGCGCCCGCGCGAGTGCGGCGAGCACGAAAGGCGTGCGCCCGCTCGACGCGATGCCGCACACCACATCGCCCGCGCGCACCCCGCGATCTACGATCGCCAGCGCGCCCGCCTCGCGCTGATCCTCCGCGCCCTCGACTGCGTGATGCAGCGCGCCCACGCCACCCGCGATAATTCCCTGCACAAGTTCCGCCGACACTCCGAAGGTCGGCGGCACCTCGCTCGCATCGAGCACCCCGAGCCGCCCGCTCGTCCCTGCGCCGGCGTAAAACAACCGCCCACCTTTCAACATTGCCGCGCTGACGAGATCGACCGCCGCGATCAAACTCTCGCGACTCGAAGCCAGCGCGCGCGCGACACAATCTTCCTCATTCACAAAAAGATCGACGAACTCCGCAGTCGAAAGCGCATCGAGATTCGCCGAGCGAGGATTGCGCTGCTCCGTCGCCGCCGTCGCGATCTCTGATGTCACGACTCGCTCGCGAGTCGGCAAATTGGCAATTGGCAATTGGCAATTGGCAATCGCCAGCCGTGCCGCGCCGAGCGCCCCCGATTCCTCGCAAACCTCCACGTTCGCGCGTGGCAGCAGCACGCTCAGCCGGTATTTGAAAAGCGCCACATACTCTGCGTGATGCGTGAAGAGCCCGCCGATCAGCTTCACGAGCGGCGCATCGAAATCCAGCCGCCGCGCCACCGCGCGCGTGAATTCCGCCAGAATCTTCGCGCCCGCCGTGATCGTCTCCAGCATCTCGCGTTCGCCCATTTTCGCCGCCGC
>JAYVRQ010000785.1:0-2858 GCA_043776145.1 Chthoniobacteraceae bacterium | reverse complement strand
GCGAGCGCGTGCCAGCGGCTGACGGTCGAGCAGCGCAAGCCCATCGTCCTCGCGCTGCTCGCGCACGGGGAGGACGCGGACGACGCGAACCTCCCGCTGATGGATTGGTATGCCGCCGAACCCATCGTCGCCGCCGACCCCGCCTGGGCCGCCGAGGCGCTCGGCGCGTGCAAGATTCCCAAGGTCTCCGAGTTCATCGCGCGGCGGATGGCGGAGAAGTAGCGAAGCGCGTTGAGCGCAATTCGCCTGAAGCGCCATCTGTTCCAGTGGCCACGTTGCAACATGCGCAGGAACGATGTCAGCGCCGCAAAACTTGCTCTGTCTTCACGGGCCTTGAGCAACGCGCCTTCCACTTTACCCAGGAGATCGGCGACGATTTTCCTGCGTTTGAACCCTCCCCTTTCCGTCAATGCGAACAGCCGTTTGCCTACGTTTTTAAGTCAATGCCCCGCTCAAGCTCCTCTCTTCGCCACATCGTCGGGCGAGCTGTGGCGCTCGGGGACGAAGCTGGCGGACTATCCGCATGGCTGCTCGAAGCCAGTCGTCGTGCTCAGCGGCGACTTCATTTACGCGAGCTACACGTATCGGCGCGATAGCACAGATGGCACGCCGCATTTCTGGACAAACGTCACCGGCGTGAGCGTGGACGAAAAAACGAGGCGGCGGCGGCAATTCCAGCGGCGCTACATCGCCAATCGCATCGAAGGGCGGTGGCGCGCCGAAGCTGCGACGAGGGAGAAGTCTTACGCCGCGCCAACGACCATTAATTTTACCGACGACCGCTGGTTCGGCGATCTCGTCCAAGGCGAGCCTCTTCGCACTGGCAGTGACCAGCGCATGATCCTCGGCACAGAAATCACGCACTTCATTTTCCACAGCCATCGGCGCGACGCTGCGAGCGGCGGGATGGTGGACAAAAGGGAGTGTGGCTGGAATGTACGCAGTCGAAACAACTCGATGATGTATAAATACGCCCGGTCATCGCCAATTGATCCACAAGTAGTGACGTAGTATTCCGCCCAGTTCTTCTCCAAATAACAAAGGCCGTTATATGATTTTCAACAAAAAGCACTGCATGGAAAAAGGTCTAACTTGGAGCAAGATCGCTCGTTTACTGAGAATCAGAGAGACCTTGTATTTTCTCGTCGTTTTTTTTGCGCCCGGAGGAAAGTGCATGCTTCGGAACTGATTTTATACCCTCCGACGACACGTATGTGGGGCAGTCGCGGTCGCTGTGGTCGGATGCACTGCCGAGGGAGATGTTGAATACTTGCAGGACGGATTTCAGCGATCTGTCAGGCAGTGCGGTGGCCAGGTTGGTGCTGGTGCCCCAGCCGAGGACGCGGCGGCTGTGGGGGTTCATGTCGGCAGCCAGACAGCGCTAGCCTTCGGCTGTCGGACTGGACGGAATGTAGGCAGCCAAGATTTTATTAACAGCCTAGTAAAATAATATCACGCAAACGTCGTAGAGGACGCGAAGGGGAGTATTTTCAGAGCACTTTGCTTCCTTTGCGTGAGGCATCTTCAAGTTTTTGAACAAGCTGTTTAGCGTGGCAGAAGCGGGACGCCTGAGTACGTGATTGGGCGCAGGGTTGGAGGTCTTGTCGGCCACGGTGGTGCGTGGCGCGAAGCGGCATTTTTGGAGTGCTTGTAGTTGCTCCTGGCGCAAGAGGAGGGTGATGCGGTTCTCGCCAAAATGGAGCAGCGTGTCGGAAACCTGCGGCTATGTTTTACGTCGCGCTTGAGCAGCCACCACAGACGTCCCGGTGAAATCATGTGTTCTGATGTCGCTCCAAACCGAGCAGCCTGGCAAGCGCGGCCTGAATGCGTTTGCGGACCGGGTGGCAGAGGAGCCATTGCGGATGGAAAACGAGCGCCCGTGAAAAACCGAGGGGAGTGCGGCCAGTCGGCAGGTTCTTTCCGAGTTGATAGATGTCGTAGCTCAGGTGTGCCCGCAGAGTGAGCCTTTTCCAAAGCCCGATGGGCGCTCGGGCGTCAAGGTGGTGGCTGACGATGGCGCGGATTTCATCGGCCACTTTTTCATTCGCGCTCGACTTCTGTGCCGCATGGATCCGGAAGCGCGCGAGGACTTCCGGGATGTGCGCGGTGCGCGCTCCGGCGATGATGCAGCGCACCCAGAAATCGTAGTCGAATGCGAGGTTCCAGCGAGTATCGAAACCGTTCACTTTTTCCCACAGGCTGCGGCGAAAGAACACCTCGGGCTGCACCCATTGGCGCTTGCGCCACCAGACATTGTAGATGTCGAGCATCTCCGGGAGTGAGCCGATCCGGCCACTATGGATGCCAGAGGGATTGCCATCGCGGTCGATCCATTCCACCTGACCGTACACGAGATCGATCTCGGGATGTTCCCGGAAAAAAGCCATCACGCGCTGCGCCGCACCGGGGGCGAGGAGGTCGTCGCCGTTGATGAAGCCGATGATTTCACCGCCCATGTCGCGGATCGCACGGTTGATTGCATCAGTTTGTCCAGCGTCCATTTCACTGCGAACCGTGTCGTTATCTCGCGCATACGAGCGCGCGATTTGGACGGTGCGATCCTTCGATGCGCCATCCTGTAGCCACCAGCGGATGTGCGGCCCCTGCGCGTTTAGCGACTCCAGCGTGGCGAGGAGGAATTCCTCCGCGTTGAAGACAGGAAGCGCGAGGACGAGCTGGTCATCTGGCACGCTCATGCAGGGACTGGCTCCTCGGAAAGAGTCCGCACCTGCCATTGAATGCGCGGGCATACGACGCCGGGCCACGGCTCGGGGAAACTTGATGACTGGTTGCCAACGCCGGATACGACGAGGCTCAGGAAGTTTCGCATGTGGATGAGGAAGCGTTCGCCGGGAATG
>JAYVRQ010000784.1:0-9597 GCA_043776145.1 Chthoniobacteraceae bacterium | reverse complement strand
CGCGCCTTGATCGCGGGCGTCGCCGTCGCGTCGATCGGCTTGAGCTGCTTTTCGAGTTCCGCGAAGGGATCGTACGGCTGCTCCGGCTCCGGCGCGGCAGGCGCGGCTTCCACCGCGACCTTCGCCGCATCACCTTCCGCGGGCGGCGGCTCTGCGGGAACGGGCGCGGGCGGGCGCACGCGCTTCGAGCAAAGCTGCGCGAGTTGTGTGAGCAATTGCTCGACCGCCTCGCGCTTCGGCTCCGCGATGTACTTCTTCAAATTCTCCACGAGCAGCACTTTCGCTTCGTCTCCCCTGCCCTCGTGCGCCTTGGCCTTCGCGATCCAGTACATCGCCGCGACCACGGCCGGATGATCCGGCTTTTCCGCCACGAATCCCGTGAACAGCTTTCCCACATCGTCCCAGCGCCCGAGCTTCTGCATGTGCTTGCTCGCCTCGAAGAGCGAGTAGTTCAGCACCTCATCCGTCCCCGCTTTTTTGTAGGAACGCACATACGCCGGAATCGCCAATTCCCTGCGCCCCAGCGCCGCAAGCGCATCGCCGTAGAGCGCCTGCACTTCGCCATCCATTTGATCCTCGGGAAACTCGCGCGCCCACGCCTCGCACTGGTTCACCACGTCCTCAAACTGCGACGCCGCGTAATAACAGATCGCGATGCGATACTTCGCGTCCGGCAGGAAAAATCCCTTGGGATATTTCTCCGCATAAGCATTCAGCAGCTTGAGCCCCTCCTCATATTTCCCGAGAAAAACCTGACTCACCGCGATGCGGAACGTGCATTCCTCCGCGTGATTCGCGCCGATGCCGAAGAGGCCGCCCGCGTCCTCGTTCTTTCCCTCGGGGAAGGCCTGCAAATACTTCTCATACTCCGCGTTCGCATCCTCGTAGCGGCCCTGCGCGAACTTCGCATTCCCCAGGAGATACAGCATCGTCCCGCGATACGTGCTCTTCGGCTGCTTCTCGATCATCGTCGCGAACTGCGCCTCCGCGCCGACGTAATCGCCCGCCTGCAACGCCACCGCGCCGCTCATGTATCCGACCGTCCCCGCGTTTTCGCCGCCCGGAAATTCCTTGAGATACGCATCGCACGCGGCCTGCGTGCTTTTGATGCGGTTCAAATCCGCGAGCGTCACCACGATGTCGAACATCACCGGCTCGCGCTCATCCGCCTTCGGAAATTTTTCCAGCAGCCGCTTGTCCACCACGAGCGCCTCCCACTTTTTATCCCAATCGTACCAGCACCGCGCCACGCGGAAGAGCAGCGACGAAGCGTAATCCGGCAGCTTCGCAAACTCGACGAGCAGCGCCTTCGAGTCCTCGACCGCGCTCTTCAGCACATTGTTGTCCTGCTGTGCTTTCAGATAACGCGCGGGGTCCGCCGGGCCGATGCGCGAATTGTATTCGATGACTTTTTCGATCCGCGCGATGCGATCCTTTTGAAACGCGATCACCTCATCGCGCGAGCGGATGAGCCGGTAGCAGCCGATCGCCTCCTTGAACATTTTCTTGTCCGCAAAACCGTCCGCCAGCTTCATCGCCACCGTGTTCAGCGTCACGAGATTGTCGATGATCGCGATGCGCGCCTGGAGTTTTTCCAGCAGCGCCGAAGCCTTCGCCGTCTCGTTTTTTTCCACGTAAAGCTCGACCAGCATCACCGCCCCGTTCGCCTGCGCGGTGCTCTTAATGTCCGCGCCGACCAGCTTCTCCAGCACCGGGATCGCCTTCTCGATTTTCTTCTGAAGTTTGTACGCCAGCGCCTGCGCCGTCAGCGCCCGCTCGCGCACCGCGGGCGTGTTTTCGAGCGTCACGAAGAGCTTGATCGCCTCGTCGAAATTCTTCGCCGCCATGTAAGTCTGTCCCAGCGCCAGCTTCGCATCCAGCAGCCGCTCCGCGTTGGGAAATTTCGCGATGAATCCCGAGAACACCTCGATGGCCTTCGGAAAATTTGGCATGTTGTAATACGCCGCGCCGAGCGTGATGTGGATGCCGCCCAAGAGCGGCTGCATGGCATTCGGCGCTTCCCGCAGCAGCTTCTCGAAACCGCTCGCCGCCTCGGCCCAATTCCCCTGCTGGAACGCCTTGTTCGCTGCGTTCTGAATCTCGGTCAGAATTTCCGCCTGCGTTTTTTCCGACAACGGCGTTTGCGCCCTGCCCGAAGACACGCCAAGCAGCGCCGCAACGGCGAGTGCGCGCGACACCGCCCGGTTTCGGCGCAGGACGCTCAGCTTCTGGGGCAAAGGCTTCAAAGTTTGGAAAAAAGTGACGCGGATTTTTTAGGGAGGCGCGTGCTTGTTCCTTACCGCGATTCATTTTCCTGACAATCCAAATCCTCGCGCGCGGCCAAATTTGGGTGCGATTGAAGGTGGTTCCCAACGAACCATCCGGCCCGTCCCGAAGGGACGAGAGACATTAGCCGGTGGTGGAGCGAGCCCGCGAGCGGAACCACCGGATACCACCCGAAAACACGATGCTCCCCGAAGGCGGCGACGACCTCTCGCGCCGCCGCGAGGAACGCGAGATTCGAGTCCGTTCCCTCCCCCAGCCGTCGCTATTTCCCCGCCGGTTCCGCCTTCGTCTTCTTCTGCTTCGGCGTGGTGTCCACTTCAAAGCCAAAATCCCCCAGCTTCCGCATCTCCGCGCGGTAAACGCCCGAAAGCACATCGCGCGACGAGCGCACAAAGTCACCCAGCGGCCCGATCAAATTCGTGCGCTTCTCGATCAGTTTCTCCAAGTCCTTGTTCAGCTTGTTGACCTGTTTTTGCACGGCGCTGGCATCGTTAATTTGCGGTGCGGTCTCCTCCCAATCGAGCAAAGTCAGCGGCGAATTCTTTCCGAGCTCTGTATGCTGCTCCTGAATGGCTGATGCGAGTTTGATGAGGTCTCCGGGGTTCGTGGGAATGTTAATGCGAGGTTTCGACATAATGATTTGAAGTTAATTTCTGAGTTTTAGTTTCACTTTCCCCGCCGTATAAAACACTTGCCATGCCACCGACGGAGCTTTCCGCGAAAAAGAAAACATTTTCGCCATTCACCGCTTCATTTCGGGAAATCACGAGATGGATTTTGGAAAAGCTGAGCCTCTACTTCCGTTTCGTCTCGTTGCTGGCTCTTTGAAACTACATTCTGCCGGGACAACGCTTCTCCGGCTGAATTTCATTTCACTTTTCTGTTCTGCCCTTCCCAATCCGAACCACGCTACTCCCGGAAAATATCCCGAAAGCTGCATTTCAACCGGCTCATCAACTCTTCCAACGTGTCGATGGTGATATTTTGCTCCCCGATCTCGAGTCGCTGCAAGGTGGAATCCGACAGCCCGGTCTTGCGGGCGAACTGAGCCAGAGTTTGCTCGCCCCGTTTGGAGCGAAGATACCGGGCGAGTTGTTGTCGGAAGTGCTTGGGCACCGCGAAAGGCTGCCGGGGCGTTTATCCCACATATGGGAAGCTTGCTGCTTGACGAGAAAAGTGACGCCCCTATCATCCGCCCGTATGAACCAGCTACGTTCCAAACAGCGAGGCGCTGCGTATTCGGCTGCAATCGCTATTCTTCATCTGTGCCACGCCAACGCAGCGGAACCTGAAAAATCCCCGAAGGAAGAAGCGGCGGAAAAGTTCCAAATTATCGACCAGCAGGAAGTCGTGCTCGACTCGCGCTCGATTATTTACAACCGCGTGGTGGCACCGCAGCCAAACACGGCTCTTCCTCGTGCTGCTTCCACAGCAAGCGTGTCCGAACCATCGGCAGGCACGGAGCGCAAAATTTTCCGCTCCATTTCTCCATTCGTCACCGTTTATGATGGACGTTTTTCCGAAATGGATTGGCGCGACGAAAAAGGTTCGCTGCGAATCGTCAGCAATATCGACATGAATCTTTTCGGCGCGTCGGGTACCTTCGAGACGACAGATACGGCATTCTCCTATTTGCTGATGATTCGCAACGACAGTCTGGCCGATTTGCCGGATACTCGTCATGTGGAAAGAGCCCGCAGCACACTCGCCGATCTTTCCCTCACCCCGCAGGCACGCGCCGGATATATCATCATCGAGGGACAAGCCGCCGATCATTCCGACGCCATGACTGCGCTCAATGCCCTGCATGGCTACTACAACGCTAACCGCGAACAGATCATCCGCGCCCACGAAGCTCGCGAGATCGCCGAAAGGGAGCGCCAGCGACAACTCCGGGAACATCCACCCGTTCCGAAAGACACGGTCATCAACTATTGGCCGAAGAAGAACAGCATCTACTTGAACGAAAAGCCCTGAGCCATTCCCATGCGCCGGTCATTTCTCTTCTTTTGTTTTGTCTCCCTCATTTTCTGGAGGGCATTCGCGCAGAGTCCGAATCCGCCCAACGAAGGCTCGAAGCTGACCAAGGATGCCGCCAATGCCGCCTACACGCTTTCCTGGAAAGGAAAAACAGGGCGCACGTATTTCATCCAGCATTCCGAGGATTTGCTGACGTGGAGATATTTTCCCATCATCGAAATCGGCAACAATCTCCCCATCGCCTGGGATTTTGAATCGAACGCGCAAAAGTTTTTCCTGCGCTTCAAATACAGCGACCAGCCCACCAGCGACCCATTCGCCGATGATTTCGATGCGGATCGGGTGAGCAACTTCGACGAACTGCTCGCGGGAACCGATCCATTCGTCAACGCCAATGCCGATTCCGACGCCCTGCCGGACGATTGGGAAATCCAGCATTTCGGCAGCAACAACGCCGAGAACGGCGGCCCGAACGACGATCCCGACGGCGACGGACTCACCAACTTTCAGGAGTTCACCTATTATTCCGACCCCATGGATTTCGGAAACCGCACGCCTCATCCGCTCGGCGACAGCGACACCAACGGCCTGGCCGATTGGTGGGAAATCCAAAACTTCGGCCATCTGGGCAACAATCCCAACGCCGCCGCCGCCGGGAAGGGTGGACTGACGCTCAAGCAAGTTTTCGACAACGATTTGGACCTCACGGCCAGTTCCACCGTCGGCGATGATATCCCGGATAGCTGGAAAATTGCCAATGGGTTCAATGCGACGGATCCCAAAGTAGTGAATGAAGATCCCGACGGCGACGGCCTCACCAACGGAGATGAGTTTGACGTCGGCACGAATCCGCAGGCGGAAGTCGGCTGGGACACTGACGGCGATGGCATCGAGGACGGTGCCGACCTTGCTCCACTCATCCCAAACCCCGCACTTGCACAAAACGTGCGGGTAGCCGTTCCGAGCACGGAAGACCCCAATGCTCCGGCCCCAGATTATACGAATGTTGAATTGCGCTGGGACACCGCCACGGGAGCCACTGGCTACCGCGTGGAACGCCGCGCCGATTCGGACGTGTGGACCAATCTTTCCACTCTCGGAGCGGCTGCTATTTCCTGTGCGGACGCCGGATTGGTTGCCAGCCGTCATTACGAGTATCGGGTGACGGCATTCAAAGACTTCAATAACCAGCACATCGAAGCACCCGCGGCTCACGTCACTTACGCGGTTCCGCTGGGCCTCTCGATTGTCATGAAGATTTCCTCCGGCTTTGGTTCCAAGCGCGGCTTTACGGAGTTTGCCACGCCAAGCTCGCCACCAAAGTACTACCTCGTCCAAACTGACACCTCCTCCATGTCTGGCAGCTACAGCACGCAGGCTGGCGATACCACGCCTTTTTCCACAAAAAGCGGGAGCTATGACTCTGTCGAAACGATCAATCCCGCGCTCGATCGCACGGACTATTCCTTTTCCTACTCGTATTCTTCCAGCGATCTGGACGACGACGGCACCGTGACGCACAGCTATTCCGAAACGATGGACTATTCCTCGCTCAATCAATACCGGACCAAGCTCAACCCGGTGCGCCTTTCCGAGCGCACGTATTCGATGCGCATCGGTGGCACGGGCGGGATCGATAACCGGGATGGCGACTATTCCTTGCGGGCCGAATTGCAGCTCGGGGAAGGCGCACCCTTGCCGCGCTGGATGGGTTGGGATTTTGAAAACTGGGACGAACTCACAGTGTGGTCGGGCACTTCCCACCTGACGACGCATAGCGAATACGGCAATATCTTCAACACGGAGGGAGAAGCGGAGGCTGATGAGAATGGGGAATGGTCGGGAACGATCAACCATAAGGTGAATGGCATCGAGCAGGAGCCTGAAACCGTAAATGAGCCCGTCTGGTCCGGTTCCATTGGCAGTTACAGCGGATGGTTTCAGGGAACCCCGCAAGTAACGCCCACCAAGAAGACGTATGACCACACTTCGCCCTGGGGCCAGCTTTCCACGCACTCCACTGGCACTCAGGAACTCTCCGGGGAATATCTTACCAGCGCATTTGTCACCGATGTTTTCAATGACATGTCAGATTACCCGGAGGAATGGGATACATTCGCGGGATTCGGCTGGCATGGATGGCGCATCGCGGATCGCTGGATGAATGCGGATCAAGACAGCTTCTCGCTCATGAAGGCTACTTACAAACTCAAGACCAATCCTTCGGCGCCAATGACCTTGAAATGGTCCGAGGTTTTCTTTCCTGCGGACGATCCCGCCACTCCCACGGTGGATGAAAGCCTGAACGTCGAAATCATCGCCGAGCGTTCCTGGGACATGGGGCCGGGCTCCAATCGAGAGCGCGGAGTTCGAGATCGATCCCTCTGCTGGCGCGCAAAACGGCGTTTACGAGCTGTTGATCCAGCCGGTGAAACTCAACGTCTATGGCATCGGCGATGCCGGCAAGGATGTCGCCGGCAGCGACAGCGATCCCGGCAAAGTCGTGCTCATCAACGACGGTGACGCGGATTCCGATGGCATCGTCGATTACGCCGACGGCTTCAACCGCAACCCGCAAGTGGCACAGGATGACGAGTGCCACAACGCTCGCCTGACTCTCGTTGCGCTCGGCTTCCAATGGGTTGACCCGCAAAGGGCCAAAATCCGATTCACCTACGACGCCTCCGATCCCAACGCGATCACCTCCACTCCGACCGATCCGTATGTCTTGCCGGCAAGTGGCAAAGTGCGCCTCTGGAACAAAGACAGTTCGCTTGCCCGCAATGCCGCGCCAGTCGGGCAGGGTGGAGATTATTTTGTGCCGGGAGTGGAATACAGTCTGGCGGACATCGGCACGTCAATCTACGGCCACACCATTTACGTCGAGGCGGTAAAATTGAGCGAAACCGTCGCAGACATCTCGATCAAGGTCGAAGTCGATCCCACCGGCTCGGCGGGCTTTGTCTGGAGCGATCAACTCAGATTTACCGGCTCAAAAGTAGCATTTGTTGGTTACACTTATGAAGATCCGCTTCCGGGTCATGTTCCGGATCCCACGGAAGTTAATCACTTGGTGGCCTCAGACATCAGCCGAGTCATGCGCTGGCACGAGTTATACGACTTTACACCAAACTCCTACCTTCGATACCGCGCGCGCGTATTCGACCCTCGCGCAAACCTCCAGACATTTATCGTGAACTCGGTTTCACTCTCACTCCAGAGGCAAGAACAGTATTACCAAACAGAGCAGTTTATCTGCATGACTCCAGGAGCGATCAGTGACGAAAATGTTCCCGGTCTTCGATATGTTCCATTATCAAATGAAAATGCACATTGGGAATACAACCCCGGGGATGAAATACCAAGCGCCGGGCGACCGGGACGAACACCTGCGGCGCGGAACCTCCTTGGCAAACATGTAGAGGCAGTATGCGATAGCTTATGGCAAAGCTTTGAAGGCACTGCTTCTGAGTGGGGGAAAGCTGTCGAAGCAGAAGTGGCCGGCTTACTACAAAGTGACCGATTATGGGTTCACAGCGTTCGAGTGTCTGATCTTGATGGGAAAATTGTGTCCATTGACCGGGTTCTTACGCCTACAACCGTACCTCCAATTGATGATACCACTGAAATTGATTTTGTTCGTCTAAAGCGTGGTCAGCGACTGAGGGTGGGCGATACTTGGTCTATGGGCAAAGTCGAGGAAATATACGAATTGAAGACCTCGCTTACAGCAAAAGTAACTGGCGACCAACGGACTCGGCTGCTTGCTTTAGTCGAGGGCGATGCTACAAAGCTGATCGTTGCGGAAGGTGGAAAATATGCCGTGCAGGAAAATGGGCGTCTCAAACTCAATCCGAGATGGCTTGGAAAAGGGTATTTGTTCAAGGCACTCAACGCAGCCGCTGCAACAGTTTTCACGATCTTCGCAATGATCGAAGTCTCAGATGCAAGTGATGATTTTGTGGACGCCTACGTTCGCTACAAAGAGGCCGATAAACCTAGCCTCGCGGCAATAACAGCACGGACTGATATGGAACGCGCCATGCAGACGATAGCCGATAAGTCCGATCCAAGTGGCGGAATATCCGCAGCGATAATCAAAAAAATACTGGAAGCCCAGTTTATCAAAGACCTGTCAACCATTGATGGTTTGTAAATTTGTTCAATTATGTCCCAAAGTACCAATATTCATTTTTACACATGCGAAACATTGGTGGATCCACTAGGCAGTCTTGAAAAAACGCTTGCCTTGCTTGAGCCCCAACAGATCCGAGTCACTCGCTACAATGGATCAGATTCGAGTTGGGCGGATTTGCATGATGACCAATCGGAAGGACCAACTTACGAAACATTACGTAAGATCGTCAGTGTTGACCAAGCAACTGGCATGTATATCCCAGGTAATTTTTTAGCACTAGACATTATCAGCCAACTTACAAAGAAGCTAAGCCTGCTCGTAGATCGAGCGATTCCTGAATCGGTGCGAGACGATCACTGGCCTCATAACTTGTCGCTATACATTGATCCACACGACATTTTCGAAAATGCGGAAAATACGAATGGACATTTTTTTGCACGCGCATTCCTTTCGATAAAGTTTTGGGGATATTCTACGCCTCGAGACATCGTCGAGTATCGTAATCGTGTCCTCGCATTACCGTTAGTGACTGAAATTCGAGAAAATTTATCTCATATTCTGGATTCTGTGGAGTGCCAAGTTTATATGAACCTCTAGCGGTGAAGTTCCCAAAGAATGAGCTGTGTCGGCCTATTCAAGTATTTTGATCAAGGTGCCTTTAAGGGGCTGCTTGAAAGTATTGTTGAAGTGAAAGGAGGGCAAATCTTTTGGGGCAGCGATGATCAAATGTTGGAACCCCTTGCATTTGCCAGCACGGCCACGGTTCAAGCGGTTTACATGAAAGACCCGTGTTATCACATATTTTTAGCTTTGGGTTTGCGGCTTTCCGTGCCGTGGATCAATTTGTTTTTTCAAGAAGATTCATTCTGGGAGTTTTGCCTACGTATTGGCGATAAGGAATGCGATAAATTCAGTGTTGCGCCCCAAGAATGGGATGAAGATCCTGCCGAGATAGAAGCGTGGAATGGCCATCCTGAGGTTTTAGCATCAGTTTGGGACGTTCCCGTGGATCGAATCGCCAGATACATGGTCAATTGGCAGCCGGGTACACTGTGGTCCGATGTGCTTCAACAGGAGGCTGGAGGCTATCGACTTAGAGACTGTGTAAAAAGTCATTTAGCGAGTCTGCGGAGCATGATGCGGGAGGCTTGAATGAGGATCATGGCTTCGCTGGAGGCAGTTTTGGTTTCGTA
>JAYVRQ010000783.1:0-9611 GCA_043776145.1 Chthoniobacteraceae bacterium | reverse complement strand
TTGATACGCTGCCGAATGGCAATCTAGTCTTGGAAGGCATTCGCCAAGTTTCCTTCTCGAAAGAGCGGCAGTTTGCTTCCTTTCGCGGGATTGTTCGGGCGTATGACATCGGGGCGGATAACACGGTGCTGTCCAGCAATGTGGCGGATGCACGGATTGAGATTGTTTCCGACGGGACACTTACGGAGTCGCAGAAGAAGGGATGGCTGCTGCGGTTGAATGATAAGATCAATCCCTTTTGAGATGAAGATGGAACACCGAACATCGAAGTCTATTACACGATTGCTTGTTGCCTTCGTTATATTCGCCTCCCAAGCATTTGCGGCGAGGATCAAGGATGTCACTCTGGTCGAAGGTGGACGGGACAACCAGCTAGTCGGGTATGGCTTGATTGTGGGTTTGGCTGGGAAGGGTGACAGCAAACTATCCTATACGGTGCAGAGCATCGCGAATTCGTTGCAGCGGTTTGGCGTCAATGTTCCGCCGAATACGATCAAGTCCGACAACGTGGCGGCGGTGATGGTGACGGCGGACATTCCCGCTTTTGCCAAGCCCGGCTCGCGCATCGACGTGACGATTTCCTCGATTGGCGATGCCAAGACGATTCAGGGCGGTGTGCTTTTGCAGACGCCGCTGCTGGGTGCGGATGAGATGGTTTATGCGGTCGCGCAGGGGGCGCTTGCGGTGGGTGGATTCATTGGCGGGGAAGGCGGGCCGGGTGGGGCGACAGTGCAGAAGAATCATCCCACGGTGGGAGCGATCAGCGGCGGGGCGCTGGTCGAGCGGGAGATTGCGGCGCAGATCGTGCGCGACAAGTCGGTGGAACTCCTGCTGCTGAATCCAGACTATGCCTCGGCGGCGCGCATGGCGGAGGCGATTAACAATTTTTTCCCCGGTATGGCGCTGGCGAAGAATTCCTCGGCGGTGAATGTCTGCGTGCCGGATGACTACCGTGGGTATGAAGTGAACTTCATTGCCTCGCTCGGCGGCATCGAAGTGCAGCCGGATAACATTGCGCGCGTCGTCATCAACGAACGCACCGGGACGATCATCGCGACATCGAATGTTCGCATTTCGACGGTCGCGGTGAGCCACGGTTCACTCACCATCAATATCGCATCGAGCCTCGGTGTGAGCCAGCCATCGGCATTTAGCCCGCGCGGCGAAACCGCTGTGGTGCAAGGCACGGAGACCAAGGCCACCGAACAAAAGGGTGGCTTCACGGTTATGGAGGAGCCTCCGACGATTCAACAGGTGGCATCTGCGATGAATGCGCTGGGGCTGACGACGCGGGACATGATGGCTATTTTCCAAAGCATGAAAAAAGCAGGCGCACTGCAAGCCGACCTGATCCTGAACTAGCCATGACCATCCCACCCATCGGCATCCTAACTTCCGAACCGAAATCCACCGCCGACGCACCCGCCGGGGAAAAGCCGGAGGATGTGAAGAAGGTTTCCCAACAGTTTGAAAGCATCCTGCTGCGGCAGTTCCTTTCGGAGTCGATGAAATCGCTGCTGGAAAACGGGCCGTCGGGTCAGGTGTATGGCTACCTGCTGACCGATTCACTGGCCGGGAGCATCAGCCAGGCGGGCGGGCTTGGGCTTTGCTCCGTGTTACAGGCACAACTCGGAAACGCACACGATCATGTTAAACCTTGAAGAGTCTCCCGCGGCCTTGAGCCCGCACGACCATATCATCGAAGCCTTGCGCGCCGAGTTGCAGGAGTATGGCGGCTTGTTGAATCTTTTCGATCAACAGCAGGATGCCATTTTGAATCGAAAGGCGGATGCCGTGAGCGAGATCGAACCGGCCATTGAAGCGCAATTAGCCATCCTGCGCACCCGACGTTCCCAGCGCGAAAGTCTAGTCTCGGCGCTGACGCCGGATGCCACGCTGCTTCAGGCGATCCTGCATTTTCCCCAAGCCATGCGCCCGCTCGTCGAGGCGCTCGCGACGGAGGTGAACCGGCTCATCGCGAAGGTGCGCCGCCGGGCGCAGCAGAATCAAATGCTGCTCGCGCGGACGATCGAGGTGACGCAGGAGCTTTGCGAGAAGCTCCAACCGGGCACCGTGTCGCGCACTTATGCGCCGAATGGAAAAATGAAAATTAAAGCGGCGGCGGGAGCGGGCCGATTACTGGAGCACAGCTAAACACCATGTCTGGACTCATCGGAAATCTTCTTAGTGCAGCCAAATCGCTCACCGCGCAGCAGGCGGGAGTGGAAACGGCGGGGCGCAATCTGGCGAATGTCAACAACCCGGCATATTCGCGGCAGCGGATCGAACTAGGCAACCGCGTGATGGTGGATGCCGCGCTTGGCCCGGTGGGCAGCGGGGTCGAGGTGCTCGGCATCAAACAGATTCGCGACCAGTTTCTCGATGTCGCGGTGACGCGCGAGGGTTCTCAGACCGGCTTGCTGCAAGCGCAGCAGAGCGGGCTCGAACGTGCGCAGTCTGCACTTGGCGAGCATGTGGACCGGTCGGGGGATTCAGCATCCATCAGCACGGCCTCGAATTCGACCACGGGCATTGGCGCGGGGCTGAATGAATTTTTCAACTCATTCGATGAATACGCCGCGAACCCATTGGATGCGGGTGCGAAACAGGTGCTGCTGCAAAAGGCGGACATTCTCGCGAACAAATTCAACGTGACCGACGAGCGCCTGAAGTCGCTCCAGGGCGATCTGACCGAAGAGGTGCGGGTCGGGACGGACAAGGTGAATTCGCTGCTGACACAGATCGCCGACCTCAACGGGGAGATTCACAAGTTTGAAATTCAAAGGCCCGAGTCGGCGCTGGATTTGCGCGATCAACGGCAGTCGCGGCTGGAGGAACTTTCCAAATATATCGACTTCAGCACGCGCCAGATTCCCGGCGGACACGGACAGATTCAAGTCGTGGCCAAGGACACGACGGGCGGCGATGTGATGCTGGTCGATAAGGCGGCGGTGACGGGCGGCATCTCGTTCGACGGAGTGCAGATTTCCGGCGGCGCTCCATCGACTCCGCTCGGATTGCAGGGCGGTGTTTTGAAAGGGCAACTGCTGGTGCGCGATGGCGCGATCCAGCAGTTGCGCGACGACATCAAGCGCACGGCAGATCAACTGACGACCGGCGTGAACGCGGCCTACAGCGTGACGGGCGCGAACTTTTTCCAAACGCCACCCGCGAGTGGACTGCTAGCGCTCGATCCCACGCTGAGCTTCAGCACGCTGAAAGCCACCGCGACGAGCGATGCGGGCGCGAATGAAGTGGCGCTCGCGGTCGCGGACGTGGGGCGCAAGACTTACTCGACCGGCGCGGGCGCGAGCATCGACGGAACGCTTGGCAGCTTTTTCACCAAGACGGTGAGCGGTCTCGGCGAGGCGCTGAATGGCATCGACACAAAGCTCGGCAATCAGGAACTCGTCGAGCAAATGACCATCAGGAATCGCGATTCGGTAAGCGCCGTTTCGATGGATGAGGAGATGGCGGACCTGATGAAATTCCAGCGTTCCTACCAAGCCTCCGCGCGCGTGGTGCGCGTGATCGACGAGATGCTCGATGGCCTCGTGAATAACATGATTCGCTAACCCGGACGGACATGCGCATCCCGAACAATAATTTTTCCGGCACGCTCGTTTCACAGTTGCAGAGCCTCACGGCGCGGCAGACGGCGCTGCAAAACCAGGTCGCGACCGGGCAGCGCATCACCGATCCGAGCGACGATCCGGCGGCGATTGCGCGGGTGCTCCGGCTGCAAGGCGAGAAGCGGGAAATCCAGCAGTTCGCGCGCAACAACGACCGCTCGCTGAATGTGAGCCAGTCGAGTTTTTCGGCGGTCGAGCAGCTCAAGCATGTCTCCGATCGCGCGGGCGAACTCGCGGTGCTCAGCACGGGCACGACGAGCCCGGATGCCTTTCGCGCATACGGCGCTGAGACGGATCAGATGCTCGAACAGTCGCTGCAAACCGCGAATACGAAATACGCGGGCGAGCATCTTTTCGGTGGGACGAAAAGCAACACGGCTCCCTTCACGGCGACGCGCGATGCCGCGGGAAAAATCACCGCGATCACCTACGGCGGCGCGGCGAGCGGTGCGGAGATTCGGATTTCCGAAGGCGCGAAACTTTCGCCGTTCACCAGCGGCGCGGAGAATCAGAAGCTCGCGGATTTCCTGAACAATCTCGTCGGGCTGCGCGATGCGATGCAGGGCGGGGGCAGCGCGGCGGTGCAAGCGGTGCGGCCCGCGCTGGAGACGAGCGAGAACGATTTCCTGGTGACGCTCAGCGGCATCGGCGCCAAGCAGTCGCGGCTGGAAGCGGATCGCGGCCAGAACGAGGCGCGGTTTGTGGAACTCGAACGGCTGACCGCGGCGGAGACCGACGTGGACATCCCATCGACCGTCGTGAAGCTCACGCAGTCGCAGACGGCCTATCAGGCGGCGCTGCAAAGCGGCTCGAAGATCCTGCAGATGTCGCTGCTGGATTACATTCGCTAAACCCGCCCGCTAAGGCAGGCGCGTGATTTTCAAGCGGAGGTATTCCTGCGTCTGGATGCTCTGCGGCAGCGAGTGGCGATAGACGAGCGTTTCGGTGCTGTTGGCGTAGCTGACGGTGCTGCTGACGAGGATGGCGGCGGTCCAAGCGGCGGTGAGGTCGGTGCTGGCTTCCACGCTGTAGGTGACGTCGTCGCGACCGATCGGACGGGTGAAGGTAAGCGTCAGGTAATTGGCGGCCACATTGTTGACGATGAGGCTCTGGACGCTGGTAATTGCAGGCTGGAGCGAGGACGTTTTCGGGTTCAGGCCGAGCGCGTACTCGAGGAGATTGGCGAGGCCGTCGCCTTCGTCATCGCCCGTCCCGATCAGATCGACGACGCTGTTGGCCCCTGCCCATCCGGTGTAGGTGAGCGCGTCGGTGATGCCGGGACTGCCGCCGGTCGCGCCGCTCGCGCGCCAGTTCACGCCGAGGCTGTGGTCGGGATTTTTTTCCGGGCGCAGCAGGACGAGCGAGGGTCCGCCGCCGTCGGGAGTTTCGGGCCAGGGCGCGGCGGTGCCGTAGGTGAAGTCGCGGATCACCGCATTCGCGGCGTCGAGCAATTGCAGGCGCTCGCCGCCATTGCTGAGCGCGCTGCCATTCGCAAAAACGCCGGCAATTTGCCCGCCGGGCACGCTCGGATAGGCGGCGGTGAAGGCGGCCATGTCGCGCACGATCAACACGCGCGCGCCGGGCGCGAGGAGGTATCCAAACGGGAAGTCGAATTGGATGCCAAGCGTGAAGCTGACGTTGGAGAGGTCGATGTTGCCCGCGCCGATGTTGAGCAGCTCGACGAATTCCTCCAGCCCGCCGACGGTCGCGGGATGATAGTGAATTTTTGAGATGACGAGATTCGCGGCGGAGGCGGGGACGCCGGCGATGAACTCGGGCTCGATGACCGGGCTCCAGGAGAGCGTGGCGCTGTTATAGATTCGCGCGCGCACGGCGGCGGAATCGTTCAGCGTGACGCTGATGGGGCTCGCCGCGGTGAGCGCGCCACCGATCGGTACGCCGCCGCCGATGGGTCGCGGATCGGTGCCGTTGGTCGTGTAGTAGATCGCGCCCGCCGCGTTCGGATTGCTGAGCGTGAAATTGTAGGGCGCGACGATGTTTCCCCCAAAGGCTCCGCTGATGGTCGGCGCGAGCAGCGTGCTGAAAAGAGGCTTTGCACTGACATCCGTATAGCCGAGAAGCTGCTGCACGACGACCCAGGTGCGCCCGGTCAGCGTCCCTGTCGTCGGCACGGGGCTGAAAATCGTCTGCCCGGCCTGCGAGAAGCCGCCGGTGTTGATGAACGATTCACCGCCGGCCTTGGCCGCAAGCCACGAAGTGCGATTGAGAGTTCCCGAGCCCCATCGCGCTGCCTCAGCGTGAATGGCCGAGTCCACCGTCGTGGCGAGCGCGGTGAATCTCGCCAGCGACTTCGTGGTGGTGAGCGCGCCGCCGTTGAAACAATGGCGCTGCGTGCGGTCGGCGAAGCGCTGGCGGTACTCGGCGCTGTAGCAGAGGAATTCGTGGAGGTAATGCGGGTTGCTCTTCGAGTAGAGTGTGACGCCTTCGCGGGTGTTGTATTGCCCCTGACTCCAGTTGTTGGTGCCGGAGCCGCCCCACGGCCCGATGCGGTTGTAGGAGCGACCGTCCGTGACGCTGTCCATGCCGTGCTCGTGATCGTGCGCATAAAAGGAGAAGCCGCGCACTCCCAGGCGGTCGCGCGCGCCGAACCAGTTGTTCGAGGCATTGGCGAGGAAAGTGGACATCGGCGAGTCGAAACTGCCGTCGTAAAAGACAACGAGTTCGTAGTCGATGAGGCTGTCCGCATCGAGCAGCACGGGGAAGGCGAGGTTGCGGGTTCCGTCGGGGTTCAGGCCGCGCATCTGCATGTATTTGGCGGTGCGCCCGGTTTCGGTGGCGTCGTTTTTGAGCGCGAGCGCCTGGTCGGTCAGCGAATACCACGCGGCGAAATTGCCGTCGGTCATCTCGGTGTTGTAGCCGCCGCTGCTACCGGCGCTTTTCACAACATCGAAGTTTTCCTTGATGCCGCCGAGATAGGTCTCGCCGTACGCGGCCTCGGTGCGTTCCTCGAAGTTATAGACGCCCCAGTACACGCCGTTGATGTAGAGATGGAAGTAGCCGTTGCGCGCATAGGGCTGGCCCATGTCGCCTTCGGTAAGGCGGCTCCATTCCTCGCGGATGAGCAGGTTTTTCGCATCGTTTTGGAAGCTCCACGAATAGTTCTCCTCGCAGCGCATGTCGATTTGGTCGAACGCGGATGCGCCGTCTGTGCCGAAGAGCCGGTACTGCAAATTTCCATCGTAAAGGCTGCCGCGGAAATACAGGTGGAAGGCGTGCTTCGGATTGCTGGTGCTGCGGCTGAAACCGCCGCGAATGCGCGCGCCGCAATTGATCGCAAACTCGGAGGTTCCGGCGGCGTTGAGGTATTCCATCGCGACCGGGCGCTCCCAAAACAGGCCGTGCCGGCCGGGGTTCGCGTAGATGCCCGTCGTGGCATCGACGAGGTTTGTGACATCGGTGCTCATGCACACGGTCGGGATCGCGGTGAGCGCGTTTTTCAAACTCTGCAGCGTGCCGCCGCCGGAGGTGACATTGCTGAGCGTCAAACCGTAGCGGAAGACCTGGCCGTTCACCGCGCCGGAGGGGAAGCCGAGTCCCGTGGCAGTGCTGGTAGTCTGGTTCACGATGTCGTCGATGAACAAAAAGCTGTGCGTATCGACATTGCTCGGAGCCCAGCCGGGCTTCAGCGCGATGGCGCGTACGACCTTGGTTCCCGAGACTGAGATCGGGCCGGTGTAAATCGTGCCGCTATTCAAAGTCGGCGGGGTGCCGTTGAGCGTGTAGCGGATCGTGGTGCCGGGCGTGGCAGAGGAGAGCGCGAGATTGAACGGCGCGGAGTAGCGCCCTCGGACGTGATCGAAAATCACGTCGGAAACGAATCCGCTCACGGTCGCGGCGTTCGGCCCGCCGGGTGTCGGCGTGTTCATGAAACCGATGTAGCCCTCGCTGTCCGAACTGCCGTAGCTGTCGTTCTTGGTTTGCGCGGGGTAGGCGGTGAATGCGTTGACGACCGTGTAGCCGCCCGCGCCGTCGTCCTTCATCAAGGCGAGGTAGCCGCCGTTTTTTGAGAGGCCGAAATTCGTGTGCATGTGCGGCAGCGCAAGCGTGCCGGGGTTGTCCTGTCCGGCGACGGCCTGCGCGGGGCGGCGGTTTTTCGCTGAGGCAAAAGCGAGCAGGTATTGGTTCGCGCCGAGCGTCCAGGCGGGGAAGGCCCACTTGTTCGGCATCGCGACATCGTCGGTGAGGTAGTAGCCGGCGAGGTTCACCGTCGCGTTTGTCGAATTCCAGATCTCGACCCAATCGGGCGAGGTGGCGTCTTCGTCGTTGAGCGTGCTGGTGTTGTTCGCCATGAACTCGGAGATGAGCACGGCGTTGCGCGCGATCGTGGCGGCGGGGGTGATGACGCCGAGAAGCTGCCAGGTGAGGTTCGGGCGAATCCACGCGAGTTCCACTTCGGCCCCGCCCAGCGCGTTGTAATAGATGAGTTCGAGCGTCGCGGTTTGTTTCGAGAGCGTGACTTTGCCGGAGTTCGAGCCGGGGGCGTGCGTGCTGTCGTCGGTGATGATGTCCACGCCGTCGATGCGCAGCCGCGCGCCGTCGTCGGAGTTGACGACGAAGGTGTATTCGCCGGGCGAGTTGACGACGAGGGTGGCGGTGACGACCACGGCGGAGTTGGTCGAGATCGAGCCGCCGGGGAACGTGTTGTTGCCGGCCGTGAAATCGCCCTCGGTCGAGCCGTCCCAGAAGTTCAGCGTCGTGTAGTTATTTTGCGTGACCTGGCTGGCGACGTTCTGGGCAGGGCCGGCGGTGGACGAATTCGGCGCGGTGAGGTTGATCGCACTTTGCAAATAACCCTGTCCCGCAAAGGGAAACGCGACGGTCGAAACGACCTTGCGCGCGGAGAAACCGGCGGCGGTTACGCCGATGGGCGTGGGGACGGTGAGCGTCGCGTTGGCGGTCGTCGTGCCGTAGTTGTTCGTGGCGGTTAGCGTGTAGGTCGTGGTTTGCAGCGGGGCGATGGTCGCCGAGCCGGTCGCACCGGAAATCGGGCCGATGCCTTGATTGATCGAGATCGAGGTGGCTCCGGTGATGTTCCAATCCAGCGTGGTCTGCGCGCCGTAGAGCGGATTCGGATCGGCGACGACGAAGGAATTGATGACCGGCGCAGTGCCAGCGATCACGTCCACACTCTGCTGCACGGTGCCGAAGGAATTTGTGGCGGACAGCGTGTAAGTGGTGCTCGCCGCGGGCACGACGATGCGGCTCGTGAAGCCGGTCACGTTGATGTTTCCCGGCTGCAACGTCAGCGTCGTCGCGCCGACCGTGGTCCAGTTCAGCGTGACGTTGCTGCCGACCACGGCGTTCGACGGATTCGCCGTGAGGCTCGTGATGACGGGCGGCGAATCCACATAGACGGTGAGCGTGCGCGTCGCCACATCCGCACCCGCCGTGGCGGTGATCGTGTAAGTGGTCGTCACTGCGGGCGAGGGGATGACAAGCGAGCCGCTGCTGGCCACCGCGCCGATGCCCTGCGAGATCGTCACGGAAGTCGCGACGCTGTTCACCTGCCACGCCAGCGTGAAATTGGCCGGGGAACCGCCATTGACGACGACCGCCGTGGCGCCATTCCCCGTGAACGAAAGAATCTGCGGATACGAATCCAGATCGCGCACCATTTCCAGACCGCCCGCCGCGGTGTTGCCCACCAACTTGAAAGTGGCATCGACGCTCGTCTTCGCGCCGCGCGCGGCGAACACTTCGCAACTCGCCGTCGTGTTGTGCTCCCAATACACGAATTCGATGTTGTAGTCGCCGGGAGTGAGATGGGTGACGCCGAGCGCGCCGCTGTCGGTCGTGTCGGTCGTGTAGTAAATGGCGTCGCCCTGCGCGATCGGATTCGCCAGATTCCCCGCGCCGATGGCCGTGCTGCTCGTGAAAGTCGCGCCCTGAATGCGCAGCCGCGAGCCTTCATCCCCGCGAAAGCCGAACGTGTAATCGTCCTCGACCGCGATGCGAATG
>JAYVRQ010000782.1:0-9615 GCA_043776145.1 Chthoniobacteraceae bacterium | reverse complement strand
ATCCGGATGACGGCACTCCGATGGAAGCGGTCACGGACGACAACGCGAAGTTTTGCTCGCTGGCCTTCAAGCTCTGGACCGACCCCTTCGTTGGTAAGTTAGTCTTCTTTCGCGTCTATTCCGGCAAGGTTACCAAGGGTGATACGATTTACAATCCGCGCACCAACAAGCGTGACCGCATCAGCCGCCTCATCCAGATCCAGGCGGATAAGCGCGAGGACATCGATACCATCTACTCCGGCGACATCGCCGCCATCGTCGGCATTAAGAATGTCACCACTGGCGACACCCTCTGTGATGAAGATCATCCGATCTTCCTAATTCCGCCGTCCTTCCCCGATCCTGTGATTTCGATGTCCATCGAGCCGAAGACCAAGCTCGATCAGGAAAAAATGGGCGTCGCACTTCAGCGCCTCGCCGAAGAAGATCCGACTTTCCGCGTTAAGACCGACGAAGACACTGGCCAGACGATCATCGCCGGCATGGGCGAGCTTCACCTCGAGATTATTCGAGATCGGATGCTCCGCGAATTCAAGGTAGATGCCAACTCCGGAAAACCGCAGATCGCGTATCGCGAAACCATCACTGCGGCGGCGACTGGCGAAGGCAAGCTCATCAAGCAATCCGGTGGCCGCGGTCAATACGGCCACGTCATTGTCAACGTCCGCCCCGGCGAGCGTGGCAAGGGTATTGTGGTCGAAAACAAGGTGGTCGGCGGCACCATTCCGAAGGAATACATTCCTGCCTGTAAGAAAGGTGTGGAGGAAGCGATCCTCAACGGTGTCGTCGGTGGCTATCCGGTGATTGATGTCGAAGTCGATATCATCGACGGCAGCTACCATGACGTTGACTCGAACGAACTCGCGTTCAAGATGGCCGCGATCTTTGCGGTGAAGGACGGATTTAAGAAGGCGAAGGCCATCCTGCTCGAGCCGATCATGAAGGTCGAGAATAGCACGCCCGAGGAATACCAGGGTGACATCATGGGCGATCTCAGTCGGCGGCGCGCGAGCATCAAGGGCATTGAGGCAAAGAACAACCTTTCCATCATCAACGCGGAGGTTCCGCTGGCCGAAATGTTTGGCTATTCGACCGCGATTCGCTCCCTCTCCAAAGGCCGCTCCAGCTACTCCATGGAGCCGTCACACTTCGAACAAGTCCCGGCACAAGTGCTCGCCGCGGTGCTCGACCAGAAGGCCAAGTAACTCACTGAATTTATGACCGGACAAAGAATTCGCATCCGTCTCAAAGCCTTCGATTTTCGAATGCTGGACGCCTCTGCGGCGGACATCGTCGAGACTGCCAAACGCACTGGCGCACAGGTCGCAGGGCCGATCCCGCTGCCGACGCGCATCGAAAAATTTACCGTGAACCGCTCCCCGCACGTTGACAAGAAGTCGATGGAGCAGTTCGAAATCCGCACCCACAAGCGCCTGCTCGACATCATCGAGCCCACGGCGAAAACAGTCGATGAGTTGAAGAAGCTCAACCTTCCGGCCGGCGTGGACATCACCATCAAAATCTAACTTTGAGCGAACTACCGAAAATGAAGATCGGACTGCTAGGCAAAAAGCTGGGAATGACGCGCGTCTATGACGAGAAGGGCAAAGCCACGCCCGTGACCGTGATTGAAGCGGGCGGCAATGCCGCGCTCCAAGTAAAGACTAAAGAGAACGACGGATACTGCGGCGTGCAGGTCGGGTTCGGCGCGCAGAAGGAACAGCGTGTCACTCAACCGCTGCTCGGCCACTTTAAGAAGGCTGGCTCGGAGCCGAAGAAATTCGTGCGCGAATTTCGACTCCCGGATGGGACGACACTTGAAGGCGCTGTCGATTTGAATGTGAGCCAGTTCGCGGTCGGCGACATCGTGGATGTCATCGGTCAGTCGAAAGGCAAGGGCTTTCAAGGTGTAATGAAGAAGCACAACATGGATGGACAGGGAGCCTCGCATGGTTCGATGATGCACCGCCGGAATGGAGCCATCGGCAATCGTTCCACGCCGGGCCGCATTTGGAAGAATATGGGTATGCCTGGCCACATGGGTGACGAGCGCGTGACCGTCCAGAACCTCCGCGTGCTCCAAGTTCGCGCGGAAGAGGGCGTCATTCTAATTACCGGCGCTGTTCCCGGAGCGACTGGCAGTTTTGTTGTCGTGCGTCCCGCCAAGAAGGCGAAGAAAACTGAGGAGGCTGCGAAGTAACCATGAGTGCTACAGTTCTTACCATCGAAGCCGCCAGGAAGGCGAACATCGACGTGATCGAAAACGGCAAGTACACGCAAGCCGTCCACGATGTAGTCGTTGCCATGCGCGCCGCTCGCCGCAGCGGCAGTGCGAATACAAAGTCCAAAGCCGACGTGAATCTCAGCGGTGCAAAACCGTGGCGGCAAAAAGGCACGGGCCGCGCTCGCGCTGGTTACAAGTCATCGCCCGTCTGGGTCGGCGGTGGAGTCGCCTTCGGTCCAAAGCCGCGTGACTATTCCAAAAAGGTGCCGAAGTCTGTGAAGCGTGTCGCTTTGCGCAAGGCGCTGTCCGAACGCATCAAGCATGGGGATATTTTGATGGTGGATGCTTTTGTAGTGAAGCAGCCGAAAACCAAACAATTCGTCGCCGCTCTCAAAGCCGTGACTCCCGAGGAAAAGGTGCTCGTGATCGGAGCGAAGTTTGACGAGAATACCTACCTTGCTGCGCGCAATGTGCAGCCTGCGCAACTCGTCACATCCGCGGAAGTGAACACAGAACAGTTGCTCGCCTACCGCAAGATCGTGCTGACCCACGAGGCGCTGGCCCAGCTTGCCGAAAGGACCACGAAGAAATGAAAGATCTTTACGACATCGTCCAAACTGTCTGTTTGACAGAGAAAGCGACACTCTTGAGCGAAAAGCTCAATAAGTACGTCTTCCGAGTGAGCCCCAGCGCCAACAAGCTGCAGATCAAAGCCGCGGTGGAGAAGCTCTTCAAGAAATCCGTGCTCTCCGTGAACACCTGCAACTATGCAGGCAAGAAGAAGCGCGAGCGCACCGCTTCGTTTGGCCGGAAGCCTCATTGGAAGAAGGCCATCGTGACCTTGAAAAAGGGCGATAAGATCGAACTCGCCTAACCAACCATCGACTCGTCATGGCAATCAAAACTTTCCGTCCTCTCACTCCGGCCAACCGTTTCAAGGCGTTGCCGGCGTTCGATGAGATCACCAAATCCAAGCCCGAGAAATCGCTGCTCGACATCAAGAAGCGCAGCGGTGGCCGCAACAACAATGGCCGGATCACCACGCGTCACATTGGCGGCGGACACAAGCAAAAGTACCGGATCATCGACTTCAAGCGCCGGAAGCGTGACGTAGCAGCCGATGTCATCGCCATCGAATACGATCCGAACCGCAGCGCGCGCATCGCACTGATCCAATACACGGATGGTGAAAAGGCTTACATCCTTGCACCTGCGGGCCTCGGAGTCGGAGCCAAGGTTCATGCCGGCGAGAACGCTGCACCCGAAGTTGGCAACGCACTTCCTCTCAAGTCGATCCCGCTCGGAACGGCGATTCACAATGTCGAACTAAAGCCAGGCCGCGGAGGCCAGATTGCCCGCAGTGCCGGCCAGCAAGTAATCCTGAACAACCGTGAAGGCGACTACGCTCTCGTGAAGATGCCATCCGGCGAGCTTCGCAAAGTCCATGTGACTTGCTACGCCACGATTGGACAAGTCGGGAACGTGGATCACATGAACGTCTCCTCCGGCAAGGCTGGCCGCAGTCGCTGGCAAGGCGTTCGTCCGACCGTGCGCGGCATGGTGATGAACCCGGTCGATCACCCGATGGGTGGAGGCCAGGGCAAATCCAAAGGCGGCGGCGGACGTCACCATCCGATGTCGCCGTGGGGCCAGCTCGCAAAGGGTTTCAAGACCCGTCGCAAGCACAAGCCGAGCAACTCGTTCATTATCGAGCGGCGTAAAACGAAGAAGAAATAACCAACCGGACTTTATCTAACTAACTTATGGGTCGTTCCCTAAAAAAAGGTCCTTTTGTTGACCAGCATCTGTTCGAGAAAATCGACAAGATGAGCGAAGCCTCCATCAAGAAGCCGATCAAAACCTGGTCGCGCCGCTCGACGATTACGCCGGACTTCGTGGGTCATACCTTCCTCGTGCATAACGGGAAAATTTTTAACTCCGTCTTCGTCACGGAGAACATGGTGGGGCACAAGCTCGGAGAATTTTCGCCCACGCGAATCTTCAAGAAGCATGGTTCCCACACTGCGAAAGTGACGAAGTAGCGAGGGGCTGAAAGTCGATGAGTTAAGAGTCGAGAGAGACGCGAACGTGAAACTCTCCACTCTACACCTTCAACTTTCAACACTCCTCATCGGGTTGTGTTTAGCGCCGGTCGTGAGACTGGCGGCACAAGGGGCGGGTTCTTTGAAAAACTTAGATTTAGATCAAGCCGAGACTAAGCTGGCGATCGAGACATTGACTGCTGACAACAAAATGCTGCGGGAAAAGCTTGCGGCTTCTGAGGCGGCAGTCTCCGCGCTGCAAAAGAACTTCGGTTCCGTTTCCAGCGAAGCCGAAGTCTTTCGCCGGAAAGCAGCCGAACTCAATGTGCGTCTTGAAGCACTGGGAACAGGCAAGCTCGACGATCGCCTCGTCAAGCTGCTCAGCGAACTAAAAGCCAGCGGAGACGAGCGAGCGAAGCTGAGGGACACACTCATCGGTCTTTCCGAAGCGGTCCTGCGCTACGAAAAAAAGACGGTGAGCAACGATCCCGCCGCCCGTCTCGATCTCGAAGCGGCAATGCGCGATGCCGCGATAGCACTCGGCGTTGCGCCCCCCGAGGCAGTGACCGCCGTGCCGATTCCCTCGACCCTGACCGATGGCATGGTGGTTAGCACTGAGCCAAGCCTCGCGCTCTTCGTTATGAATCTTGGCACCCGCCACGGAGTCAAAGTCGGAATGCCTTTCGACGTGATTCGCGACCAGAAAGTGATCGGAACCGTTCGCGTCGTGGACGTGCGCGAGAAGATCGCCGGCGCGCTGATTCAAAATCTAAGTGACAAGGAAAAAATCAAAGTAGGCGACCGCCTGAAAGTGGCCGCCCAGCAATAAAATTTCATCAACCATAGTTCAACCAGCATTCAGACATGCAGATTAAATCCATTTACCGAGGCGCGCGCATCTCGGCCTTCAAGGCCCGGGAAGTGACGCGCGAGATTCAAGGGCTGCCAGTAGCGGCGGCGCTTGATCTGCTCGCATTTACTCCGAGGAAGGCGGCGGCTCTGGTCGCCAAGACCCTCAAGAGTGCTATCGCGAATGCCGAGAACAATGCCAACCTTCGCGTCGAGAAGCTCGTCGTGCAGGAGGCGGTCGTGGGTGAAGGCCCGACGATGAAGCGTTCCCAGCCCAAGGCTCGCGGCAGCGCCGGCCCGATCCGCAAGCGGACGAGCCACATTCGGATCATCCTAACCGACGAAATCGAAATCAAGACCCGCGCTCCGAAAAAGAACGCTGGCAAGAAAAAGAAGGCTGCCAAGTCCGCCGCGAAGCGGAATGCGCCAGCCAATGAACAGAAATCCGCCGTCACCGAGACCGCGGCTCCTGCTCCCGAGCAGTCCACCATTCAAGAATAAGTATGGGACAAAAAGTTAATCCTATTGGCTATCGTCTCGCGGTCACTCGCGAATGGCGTTCCCGCTGGTTTGCATCTCCGAAGGAACTCCCCGATTTCCTGCACAGCGATCTCAAGATTCGCGCCTACGTTAAAGACAAGCTCAAGCTGGCCGCTGTTTCGAGGATCGTGATTGAGCGCGCGTGGAATAGCATTCGCGTCACCATCTATACGGCCCGGCCCGGCATCGTCATCGGACGCAAAGGCACCGAGATCGAGAAGATGACCGAGGAGATTAGCAAGATGTCCGGCGGCAAGTCGGTGAAGATCGACATTCAGGAAATCAAGACGCCAGAACTCGACGCGCAGTTGGTCGCGGAAAACGTCGCGCTGCAAATCGAGCGCCGTATCAGCTTCCGCCGCGCGATGAAGAAATCCATCCAGACCTCGATGGAGTTCGGCGCCGAAGGCATCAAGCTTCGCTGCGCGGGACGCCTTGGTGGCGCGGAAATCAGCCGGGCGGAATGGTATCGCGAAGGGAAGATTCCGTTGCATACCCTGCGCACGCCGATCGACTATGGCTTCGCCGAAGCCAACACAGTTTATGGCAAGATCGGCGTGAAATGCTGGATGTGTAAGAAGATCGATCCGAGCGAACAGCCAGCCGAAAAGAAACCCGAATCCGCGCCGGAAGAAGCCGTCGTCTAATTCGAGAAAGAATTTTTAATCAAGGAGACCCAATATGCCGTTGATGCCCAAACGTGTGAAGTATCGCAAGACCCAGCGCGGATCGCGCAAGGGGAAGGCTTCGCGCAATATCACCATCGACTTTGGTGCTTATGCCTTGCAGACGATGGATCGTGCATGGATCACCAATACCCAGATCGAAGCCGCCCGCGTCGCGCTTACCCGCAACATGAAGCGCAAGGGTAAGCTCTGGATCCGCATTTTCCCCGATAAGTCGGTCACCGCGCGTCCGCCGGAAACCCGAATGGGTAAGGGCAAGGGTGCTCCCGAATACTGGGTGGCTGTCATCCGCCCGGGGAATATCCTTTTTGAACTCGATGGCGTGTCCGAGACCGTCGCTCGCGAGTCACTGCGTCTGGCAGCCGACAAGCTCCCGATTCGCACCAAGTTCATCGCCCGCCATCGCGCCGCCGCCTAGTATGAAGATCAAAGAAATCCGCGACCTGAACCGCGAAGAGTTGAAAACCCGCAAGCGTGAGTTGAAGGAGGAGATTTTCCACCTTCGCCTTCAGCAGCAAAGCGGCCAGCTTGAGAAGCCTAGTCAGATCCGTGTCCTTCGCCGCGAAATTGCGCGCGTAGAGACAGTCCTGACTCAGAAGAATGCAGCACCCGCCACGGCGGCCAAATAATACGTCATGAGCGAGGAAACTACAGTTACCACCACCGAACCCACCCGCGGCTTGCGCAAGGAGCGTGTCGGCCAGGTCGTCTCAACCAAGATGAAGAAGACGGCGGTCGTTGAAACGACGACCCGTGTTCCGCATCCGAAATTCGGCAAGATCATCAAACAGATTAAACGTTTCTACGCTCACGACGAAGAAGGCAAGGCGCAGATCGGCGATACCGTGCGCATCGCTGAGACCCGCCCGCTCAGCAAACTGAAACGCTGGCGCTTGGTTGAAATCGTCAAACATTAGCGTAGTCTCCGCGTCCCAATTTTATGCTTCAGATCAGATCTAGACTAGATGTTGCCGATAACACCGGCGCACGCATGGCCAAGATGATTGGCGTCATCGGCAAAGGTGCTTCCAGCGAGGCGCGCATCGGCGATGTCATCACGGCGCATGTCCGCGAGGCGTCCTCGGGCGGCACGGTAAAGAAGGGCGAAGTCGTCCGCGCGGTCGTTGTGCGGACGAGGCAGCCCATCCGTCGCGATGACGGCAGCTACCTTCGCTTCGACAACAACGCGATCGTCATCATCGACAAAGATCTCAACCCGCGCGGCACCCGTATTTTCGGGCCGGTCGCCCGCGAACTTCGTGAAAAGAATTTCATGAAGATCGTCTCACTTGCGCCGGAGGTACTTTGATGAGCCGTCCCCATTTCCACGTTAAGAAGGGCGACCACGTCAAGGTCATCAGCGGCAATCACAGTGGTTCCGAAGGCAAGATTCTCGCCGTGCTTCCGCGCAAGGAGCAGGTGTTGATCGAAGGCGTTCGCATCATTAAAAGGCACCAGAAAAAATCACAGGAACATCCTCAGGGCATCATTGCCCAGCGCGAGGGACCGATTCACATTTCCAACGTCAAGAAGGTCGAGCAGGAAGCAAAGGCTCCTGCCAAGAAGACTAAGACGAAAAAGAAAGCAGCCTAATTAGGTTATGGCAGTCGCATTATACAATCATTACAAGGAACACGTCATCCCCGCGCTTCAAGCACGGCATGGCTACAAGAACACGCATCAAGTTCCCCGCGTCCAAAAGGTCGTGGTGAACAGTTGCATCGGTTCGCAGCCGGATGGCAAGCAGGCGCTCGAAGACGCCAAGGCGGAAGTCGCCTTGATTACCGGACAGAAGCCGCAGGAAACCCGCGCGAAGAAGAGCATCGCGAACTTCAAGCTGCGTGGCGAGCAGGCCATCGGCGCGAAAGTCACGCTTCGCGGAGTCCGCATGTATGAATTTCTGGAGCGTCTCATCAAGACCGCGCTGCCGCGCATTCGCGATTTTCGCGGCGTCTCGACGCGCGCCTTCGACGGCAACGGGAACTATACGCTCGGCGTTCCCGACCAATCCATTTTCCCAGAAGTCGAACTCGACAAGATCAAGCGCAACATCGGCTTCGACATCACCATCGTGACTTCGGCGCTGAACAATGAAGAAGCGAAGTCGCTGCTGACCGAACTCGGCATGCCTTTCACCGACAAAGCCAAGCGCGCTCAAGCCGCCAAGGCTGCCTAACTGTATGAGCCAACTTTCCGATCCCATCGCCGATTTTTTGACCCGCCTGCGCAACGCCAACTCGGCGCGTCTGACCGAGGTGGTGCTGCCTTATTCCAAGATCAAGGCTGAGATAGCCCGCATCTTGAAACAGGAAGGCTATATCACCAATTACGAAGTCGATACCACCGGGCAGTTCCCGCAGATCAAAGTGATTAGCAAGATGGTCAATCGCACCTCGGCGATCACGGGCCTCAAGCGCGTCAGCAAGCCTGGACTTCGCAAGTATGTCGGAGCCACGGAGATTCCACGCGTGCTGGGCGGCATGGGCATCTCGATCCTTTCCACGCCGAAGGGCGTCATCAGCGGACGCGAGGCCAAGAAGCAGAATGTCGGTGGCGAACTGCTCGCCTTTGTTTGGTAACCATATTCTTCAGCCATGTCCCGTATCGGTAAAAAAGCCATCGAGCTTCCGGCAAAAGTGAAGCTCAGCGTATCCGCCGACGGAGCCATCAGCGTTGAGGGCCCCAAGGGCACCTTGGGCTGGACGCTCCCGAAGCAGATCAAAGCGCGCATCGAAGGCACGCAGGTGACGCTGGATCGCAGCAGTGAAGACCGCAAGGTTCGGGCGTTGCACGGTCTGTCGCGGGCGCTGATCAATAACATGGTCACGGGGGTTTCGGCTGGGTTTTTCAAAGACTTGGAAATCCAGGGTGTCGGCTTTAAGGCCGCGGTCAAGGGTCCCATCCTCGATCTCAACCTCGGGTTTTAGCACGACATCCACTTTCCGATCCCACAGGGCATCAAGGTAACGGTGGCGGACAATACCAAGATCAAGATCGAGGGTATTGACCGCCAGCTTGTTGGCCAGGTGGCGGCGGATATCCGCGCCTATTACCCGCCGGAGCCGTACAAGGGCAAGGGTGTGCGGTATGTGGGTGAACAGATTCAGCGCAAGGAAGGCAAAACCGTTCAATAAGCTCTTATGGCTACGAAGAAGATCAATCCTCTCAAAATGCGTCATCAGCGCCTTCGCAAGAAGGTGGCCGGTACGCCTCAGCGCCCGCGCCTTGCAGTGCATTTTTCCGGCCAGCATATCTATGCCCAGGTCATTGACGA
>JAYVRQ010000781.1:0-2867 GCA_043776145.1 Chthoniobacteraceae bacterium | reverse complement strand
TTGGAATTCCGTGCTCGGCACCACGCTCGTCTTGAAAGGCGTCGCGCCAGAACTGATCCGCGACCCGCTCGGCGTCGTTTATTCACACCGCTCCCCCGACGGGCACTGGCTGCCCGGCGGGGCATCGAGCGTGGGTGCGACGGCTGCCGCGTGGGGCTTCGCGGAACGCGACCTCGACGCGCTCAGCGCGCAAGCCGCGCCGCGCGGCCCCGCCCGCGCCATCGCGTACCCGCTCACCGCGCGAGGCGAACGCTTCCCTTTTCACGCACCCGATGCCGCAGGCTTCCTGATCGGCCAGCCGAGCGACGACCTCGACCACTACGCCGCGCTCCTGCAAGGCGTGGCCTTCATCGAGCGGCTGTGCTTCGACTATCTCGATCAGCTCGGCTCACCGAGCAGCGGCGATCTGCTGCTCACCGGCGGCGGCGCGAAAAGCCGCGCGTGGTGCCAGCTTCGCGCGGACATTCTCGGACGTCCCGTAAAGCTCCCCGAGAACGCCGAGGCTGCATTGGGAATGGCCGTGCTCGCTGCATCCGACGGGCGCGAGGTCGCCGCGACCGCCGCCGCGATGGTCCGCATCCGCGAAACGCTCGATCCGCAGCCGGCACGCACGCGCCAATTTCAAGAGCCCTACCAGCGCCTCGTCGCCGAACTCACCCGCCGCGGCTGGCTGCCCGCGCACGCACGCCGATAATCGCCCGGGAAATTCAGTTGCCGCGCCGGAATGCCGCGCCTACGTGAACGCGATGCGCACCATCGGCAGTCTCGTCTCGGAAAAAGCCGCCGCGAGATTCAGCGACTTCCTTTTTGTCCGCGGCATCGAAAATCAATTCGAGCGGGAGAACGACGGCACCTGGTCGCTCTGGATCATCGACGAAAAACACCTCGCCCACGCCGCGGATCTGCTCGCGACATTTCGCACGAATCCGAATGCGCCGGACTTCGACAGCACCCGCGCCGCCGCAGACCAACGCCGCGCGGACGCGAAGGCCGAGGCGGCGCGCCGCTCGACCGTCGCCGACGCCGCGCGCGTCAGTTACGAACAAAACATCATGCCCACGCCGTATTTCACCTACCTGCTCATCGCCATCTCGGTCGCGGTCGCGATTTTTTCAAAACTCGGCGCGGACTTGTTTGCGATCCGCCACCTCTTCATCGCCGATGTCGAACTCGCAGGCTGGACGCCGCATCTCGCGGAAGTCCGGGCCGGACAGGTCTGGCGGCTCATCACGCCGATCTTCATCCACTTCGGTTTTCTGCACATCGCCTTCAACATGATGATGCTCAAAGACCTCGGCACACTGGTCGAAGGCCGCTTCGGAGCGCGCCATCTTTGCGGCCTCGTGCTGGTCGGCGCGGTGCTCTCGAACGTCGGCCAGTACTTTTGGGGCGGGCCGCTTTTCGGCGGCATGTCGGGCATCGACTACTTGCTTTTCGGCTTCCTTTGGATGCGTGGAAAACACGATCCCACCGCCAACTGCCGCCTCAATCCGCAGGCCGTGTATCAGATGATTGGCTGGTTCGTGCTCTGCCTCGTCGGGATCATTCCGTATGTCGCGAATGCCTGCCACGCCATCGGCCTGCTCGCTGGCATGGCGTGGGGCTGGCTCAGCGCGCAGCGGGGCTTTTCGCGCTAGACACTTTTTTCTCCCGCCCTAATTTCGCGCCCGTGTCCGACGCCGCCTCGCTGAAAAAAACTCCGCTTCACGACGAGCACGCGCGTCTCGGCGCGAAACTCGTGGACTTCGGCGGCTGGTCGATGCCGGTCCAGTATTCCGGCATCCTCGACGAGCATCACGCCGTCCGCACTTCGCTCGGCGTCTTCGACATTTCGCACATGGGCCAGTTTTTCGCCGAAGGCGCGGGCGCGACCGCGTGGCTCCAAAGCCTGCTCGCCAACAACGTCGAGCGCCTCGGCGTCGGGGAATGCCAGTACACTTTTTTGCTCAACGAACGCGGCGGGGTGATCGACGATCTCATCGTCTATCGGCTCGGCGACGCGCGCTACCTGCTCGTCGTGAACGCGGTGAAAATCGACGAGGATTTCGCGTGGATGCAGTCGCACCCCGGCGCAGATCTCGCGTTTGAAAATGCGAGCGATGCCTACGCGGGGCTCGCCGTGCAGGGGCCGAAGTCGGCGCAGCTTTTCGATGCGTTTTTCGGCGGCAAATTCGCGCGCCCTGCGCGCAACGAAATCCTCCGCATCGAGATCGACGGCTACGATTATTTCATCGCCCGCACCGGCTACACGGGCGAGGACGGCTTCGAGGTTTTTTGCGCGGCGGATCGCGCGGTGAAATCGTGGCAGGACATCCTGGAACGCGGCGCGCAATTCGGCATCAAACCCTGCGGCCTCGGCGCACGCGACACGCTGCGACTGGAAATGTGCTACCCGCTGAATGGCTCCGATCTTTCCCCCGAAACCACGCCGCTCGAAGCCGGGCTCGCCTTTTTCGTCGATCTGCAAAAGCCGGATTTTATCGGGCGCGCCGCGCTGCTGGCGCAAAAGCAGGCCGGCATTGCGCGCCGGCTCGTCCCTTTCAAAATGAACGGCGCGAGCCCGCCGCCGCGCTCGCACTACGGTGTCTTCAAGAACGGCGAAAAGATCACCGAAACGACGAGCGGCTCACTTTCGCCCACGCTGAAAATCGGCATCGGCATGGCCTACGTCCCCGCGGAAATCGCGCGCATCGGCGAGGAGATCGAGATCGACATTCGCGGAAAAAAATTCTCCGCCACAATTCAAAAAAAGCCGCTGCATCAGCCCGGCGTCGCCAACTGATTTTATCCCCAATCCGCAATCGAATGAACATCCCCACCGATCTCCTCTTTGCCGAATCTCACGAATGGCTCCGCGTCTCCGGCGA
>JAYVRQ010000780.1:0-9633 GCA_043776145.1 Chthoniobacteraceae bacterium | reverse complement strand
AACTTTGCACGCGGTCCGATGCGCTCGCGGCGTGGATCGAAAATCATCTCGGTGAAAATCGCGGCCCCGTCGTCGCGCTCGGCCACAAGGAGCCGGAGATGCTCATCGCGTTTCTCGCGGTGGTGAAAAGCGGTCGCGCCTACGTGCCGATCGACACCGCGCTGCCGGAGCAGCGCATCGAGCGCATCATTCACACTGCGGACGCCACGCTCATCCTCACGCCCGCGCGCGTCGCGGAGTTGGCGGGCGAACATCCATCCGCCAAGCTGCGCCGCGTCGGCGCGGACGATCCGTTTTACATCATCTTTACCTCGGGCAGCACGGGGGAGCCGAAGGGCGTCGTCATCACGCTCGCAAATCTTACTGCCTTCGTGGACTGGATGATTGGCGAGCAGCGGTTCGCGGAGCGCGCGGAGACGTTTCTCAATCAGGCACCGTTCTCCTTCGACCTGTCGGTGATGGATCTTTACCTCTCGCTCGTCACTGGCGGGACGCTCTTCAGCATTACGAAAGAAGACATCGCGAACCTGAAAGCGCTCTACGAAAAACTCGCGCGCTCCGGCGTCACATCGTGGGTCTCCACGCCGTCGTTCGCGCAGATGTGTTTGATCGAGCGCGGCTTCACGCAAGCGATGCTGCCCGGCTTGCGGCGCTTCCTATTCTGCGGCGAAACGCTCGCGCCCGAAACCGCCGCGCAACTCATCGACCGCTTCCCGCAGGCTGAAGTCTGGAACACTTACGGCCCGACAGAAGCGACCGTCGCGACCAGCTCTGTTCGCATCGACAGCGAGGTGCTCGCCGCGCATCCCACGCTACCCATCGGCTACACCATGCCCGGCACGCGCCTGCTCATCTGCGATGAGAACGGCGCGCTCCTGCCCGAAGGCGAACGCGGCGAACTCGTCATCGCCGGCCCCAACGTGAGCCCTGGATATTTCCGCCGCGACGACCTCACCGCGAATGCCTTCTCCCTCCGCGACGGCCTGCGCGCTTATCGCACGGGCGATTGGGCGCGCGAAAGCGGCGGCCTGTTTTTCTGCGACGGACGCATGGACGGGCAGATCAAACTCTTCGGCTACCGCATCGAACTCGGCGACCTCGAAGCCAACCTGCGCGCACTTCCGCAAATCGCCGATGCCGTAGTCCTTCCCGTCCGCAAAGGTGACAAGATCGAATCTCTGGCCGCGTTCGTCGTCCTCGCTGTGGAAAAAACGGGCAGCGATTTCGAGATGGCCGCGCTGCTCAAGAAGGAGCTCTCCAAGCGCCTGCCCGCCTACATGCTCCCGCGCAAATTCCACTTCCTCGAAACCTTCCCGATGACTCCAAACGGCAAAGCCGACCGCCGCGTGCTGGCAGAGCGGCTCTGAGCGCGCGGACTCCACCGCACGCCGGTGGTGCTGGTCGCGTGGGTTCGCCAGCGCGAGGAAGCAAAGCGAATTCCCGAAAACGGCTTCATCGCCCCGACCGTTTGCTCCTTGGGTTACTTCTTCTTGTCCGGCCTGCCTGGCCCCGCCGGCTTTTGCGGCGTCGTCAGGTTTCCGTTCGCATCGTAAGTGTCCATCCGCACGACTTTCCGTCCCGCCGGTCCGTACATATAGACGCGCCGCCCGAGTGATTGCCCGGTCATCGACGTGTAGGACTCGCCGATGATCCGGTTCGCGGCGTCGCGCTGGTATTCGGCTTTGTAGAGCGCCTTCCCCTTCGTGTCGAAAAACGTCGCCACCCTCGGCACATTCTGGCTGTCCAGTTCATACGAAGTCTTGCTCAAGACCTTCCCCTTGTTGTCCTCGATCGTCTCCTCGGCGGTGTGCGTTTCCGGGTTCACGATCGTGCTTTTGTGGCGTCCGTCGCCCAGCATCGTGACGGTCGCCTTGATCGCGCCGTCGGTGGAAGATTGCGCGCGCGCGAACGTGGCGAGCGCGAGCAGCAGCAGGGCGGGCAGGATTTTCATGGCGGAGGAATGTTTCAAAACGAACCGATTATAGCCCGCGAAAGACGCGAAATGACGCGAAAAATATCCGGCATCCCATTTTATCTTTTCGCGTCATTTCGCGTTTTTCGCGGGCTCTAAAGAACTTCGGCGAGTTCGGCGACGGGAACTTCCTCGCCGTGATGCCGCTTGAATTGCAGATCGTAAAGTCGCCGGTAGTACGTGCTCTTTTCGTAAAGCTCCGCGTGCGTCCCGGTGTCCTTGATCTCGCCGCGGTGCATCACCACGATTTGATCCGCGTTCAGGATCGTGGAAAGGCGGTGCGCGATGGCGATGACGGTGCGGCCCTCGGCGAGCGCGTCGATGGCGCGCTGCACTTCCACCTCGGCCTCGGAATCGAGCGCGCTCGTCGCTTCATCGAGCAGGAGAATCGGCGCGTTTTTCAACAGCGCCCGCGCGATGGAAACGCGCTGCTGCTGCCCGCCGGACAACATGCAGCCCTTGTCGCCGATCACCGTCTCGTAGCCCTTCGGCTGCTGCATGATGAAGTCGTGCGCGTACGCCTGCCGCGCGGCCTCGCGCACTTCCTCGTCCGTCGCGTCGAAGCGCCCGTAGCGGATGTTCTCCGCGATCGACGTGTGAAAAAGAAACGTCTCCTGCGTGACGATGCTCATCTGCGCGCGGAGCGATTCCGTGTTCACCTCGCGGATGTTTTGCCCGTCGATGTAGATGCGCCCGTACGTCGGATCGTAGAAGCGCAGGATCAGCGAAAGCAGCGTGCTTTTTCCCGCGCCGCTCGCGCCGACGAGCGCGTAGGTTTTTCCCGCCTGCATTTTCAAATCGATGCCGCGCAACACGGATTCACCGGTCGGATATTGAAACCAGATTCCTTCCAGCTTGAGATCGCCGCGCACCTTCGCGAGCGGCTTCGCATCGGGCGCATCCTTCACGCTCGGATCGAGCGCGAGCAGTTCGAAAATGCGCGAGGTCGAGGCAAAGCATCGTTGCATCTGCGCGCTCACGCGGCTCAGCTTTTTCACCGGATCGTAGAGCATGAAAAGTCCGGTGAGCAGGCCGATGAAAGTCGCCGCGCTGACGTGATAGTACCACACATAAAACAGCGCGAGGCCCACGCCCATCGCGGCGACGGATTCGATGAGCGGCGACACGATTTCCATCGCCTTGCGCACCTTGAGCGCGTTGTCGCGCTGCGTCTCGCTCGATTCCTCGAAGTCCTTCATTTCATCCTCCTCGCGGCAGAGCGATTTGATGACGCGGATGCCCGCGAACGCCTCCTGCATGATGACCATCATCGCGCCCGCCTCGTTTTCCTCCGCCGCGCCCGCCTGCCGCACCTTGCGCCCGAAGATGATGATCGGGATCAGGCAAAGCGGGAACAGCGCGAGGCTGCCGATGGTGAACCGCCAGTCGAGAATGCACAGCGCGATGACCGCCGTGACGATCGCGAACGGCTGCATGACCACGTCGCTGCTCACGGTCATCAACGCATTTTGCGCCATGCGCGAATCGTTGTTCACGCGCGCGAGCAGCCAGCCGGCGCGCGTCTTTGCGAAAAAATCGAGCGACTGCCGGAGGATGTGGCGGAAGAGCTTCGTGCGAATATCCACGAGCAGCCGCAGGCTCACCGACGCCATGAGAATGCTGTTCAAATAGCCGAAGAAACTGCGCGCGATGACCATGCCCGGAATGAGCGCGCAAATCCACAGCACGCCCTCGATCGTGCGCGTCTCGTTCGCGGCGTTCCCGCTCGTCACGAATTCCATCACATGCTTCATCACGAGCGCGTAGCCGCCGTTGATCCCCGCGGCGACGGCTCCGCAGGCGAGGCCGGCGATGAACCGCCCGCGGTATGGCTTCAGGAAAGGCGCGAGCTGTCGGTACGGCAGGATGGTCTCGCGGATGATCTGGCGAAACGATCGCTTCGGACCGGCGGGTTTTTTCTTGGCGGACATCAGGGCTGGTTTGGAATGAGCGAGGCAATAGCACCGATGACCAGCGCGGTCGAGATGCGCTCCATCGGCGCGCCTTTCATGCGCGGCGTGAAATCGCGCAGCGGTGCCTCGGGCTTCGCGGCGGAAAGGATGAGCGCGCGATCGTGGCGGGGCCGCCAGTGGAAGGGATTCGTCGGGCCGAAAAGCGCGATCTGCGGACGATGGAAGGCTGCGGCGAAATGCACGGCGGCGGTGTCGCAACTGAGCACGAGCGCCGCGCGTTCGATGAGCGCGGCGAGCGCGGGCAGGTCGGGCGGAAGGGCGATTGCCAATTGTCGATTGCCAATTGCCAATTGGATTTGCGCGACGTGTTCACGCTCGAAGGCGTCGGGGCCGGAGGTGATGACGCACGGCATTTTCAAACTCGCGATGACTTCCGCCCATCGCTCGGGCAGCCAGTATTTCTCCGCACGCGCAGTGCCGGGATGCACGAGGACAAACGGGGATACGATGCCCGCTGCGCCCAGCAATTTGTCGGCGGCGGAGCGAGCGGTGTCGGGGAGACGCAGGCGCGGTTCGCGCGGGCCGTCCGCGCCGGCGAGATCGAGATAGTGATCGACCGTGTGCCGCTCGCGCACCGGCGAATCGGTGAAACGATTGTAGGCGAGCGCGCGCATTTTCGATCGCTGCACCCACGCAAACGTTGCGCGCTCGTGTGCCCGCGAAGCCGCCGTCGCCAGCGCAGAGCGGTCGCTGCCCGTGAAGTCGAGGCACACATCCCACGGCCCCGTGAGCACCTGCTGCCAAGGCGCAAAGCCGCGCCCGCGCCCGAGCACGATGCCCGAACTGATCGAATCAATCGCCCCGAGCAGTGGCGCGCAGCCCTGCGCGACGGCGAGCGCGATCTCCGCGCCCGGATGCGCCGCCCGCAGCGCCGCGAGCGCCGGAGTCGTGAGGATCAAGTCGCCAATCCGCTTGAGTTGCAGGGCGAGGATTCTCATGCGCGCATGGCGACACGATACGCCTCCAGCAGCCGCGCCCGAAAATGCTCCCACGTAAATTTTTCCACCACGCGCTCGCGCCCCGCCGCGCCGAGCCGCGCGCAAAGAGCGCGGTCGCGGTGCAGCCGTTCGATCGCCGCCGCGAGTGCGTCGGGATCGTCCGGCGGGATGACGATGCCGTTCACGCCGTCGATCACCACATCGCCCGATTCGCGCGTGACGATTTGCGGCAGCCCGCAGGCCGCCGCCTCGTAAGTGGCCTTCGCGCTGCCTTCGCAGGTCGATGGGAAAACGTGGACGGTCGCCGCGCGGTAGCATTCCTCCACCCTCGCGACGAAGCCCTCGACGCGCACATTCCCACCGCCGAACTCGTGCAGCCACGGGCGCATCTCGTCGTGCATCGAGCCGACGAGCACGAGTTCCGCGTCCTTGAGATTCAGCCGGTGCCAGACTTCGAGCAGATGATGCACACCCTTCCGCTGGATGAGCGCGCCGACGAACACCGCGCGAAAAATCTCCGGCGGCTTTTCCGCGGGTGTGAACCGCGCGACATCCACGCCGCGATGATGCCGGAAAAGTTTCGCCGCAGGCACGCCCGCTGCGAGGAAAGTTTCCTCCGCTTTTTCGGAAAGCACGAGGATGAGGTCGGCGAGTGCGTATTCCTCGAGCACCTGCTGGCGCGTCACGAGCAGCCGGTTTTTCAATCCCGCCCAGCCGCCCGCCGCCGCCCGCTCACGCTCGCTTTTCGTCAGGCGCACGGGCTTCTGCTTTCCCTTATGCCGGTGCCACGTCGGAATCTCGATCACGCTGGGCACGCCGCGCCGTTTCGCCTCGCCGAGCGTGCGGACACATTCGCCCGACCAGCCGTGGAAAAGATCGTAGCCGCCCTGCGCCAGTTCCGCCGCCGCCGCCTTGTCGAGCGCGTGCTTTTTCGCGGCGTAGTAGTGTTTGCTGCCGATGCCGGAAAGCAGCCGCACCGGATGCCAGGCGAGCGTGTGGATGTGGTCGGCGGGGATTTCCTCCTGCCGGTTTCCAAAAGCAAGCGCGCGCCCGAGACATCCCGCGGCGTGTGCCGCGCGCAGCGACTCGAAGGCGACGGCATCGAGGCCCGGCCCGCCGACGCGCGCGGAGGTGGCGTAAAGAAGATGTCGGGGCAGTTCCAAGCCGCCAATCTAGGGCGCTGAATTCACGCGACAAGCCTCGCGTCCTTGCGGCGCGCTTCCGCGATGAGCAGGCCAATGGCGGCGGCGAGCAGCGCGGCATCGCGCAGCATCAGTTGCGGAAAATTCGTCGCGATCTTCGCCTCTTCTTTTCCAAAACAGCCGCACGAAATATCGAGCCCGCGCGCCCAGGCGCTCGTGAGCGCGGCCATGAAAACGAGCGTCATCCCGATGATCGCGAGCAGCGCGCCGAGCGGCAGGCGGCGCAGGATCAGTGCGAGTCCGGCGAGCACTTCGAGCCACGGGAGATAGACGGCGACCAGCACGGAGACGGTCCACGGCGTGAGTTGGAAATGGGACACGTCGATCGCGAACTGCGCGGGATTCCAAATCTTGAGCGCGCCCGCGTACACGAAAATCGAGCCGAGCCCGATCCGCAGCAGTGCGAGGATTATTTGTGCTGGAGCCATGCGTCCCATCCTCCGTGCAGCACCCAGATCGTGCTATCGACCTGAAGTTCTTCTCTGATGCGCCCCGCTACGGCGCGGCTCGCATCGCAGCTTCCGCTGTCACAATAAACCACGATGGTTTTCTCTGGCTCCCACGCATCAAGGAACGGGCCGACGAGGCGCACCCATTCGTCTTCGTTCAGCAGCACCGCGCCGGGAATGTGCTCGCGCTCAAACTTCGCGCGCGGCCGCGCATCGACCCACAGCACTTTGTCGCCCCACATCCGCGCGGTTTCGAGCCGCACTTCGCTTTCGCCCAGCGGCTCGGGTTTGCGTTTGATTTGGAGCGCGCCCGAGACGACGGCAGGCGGCAGCGCGAGCGCGAGCAGGAGGGCGAGTTGGCGCAGGGCGCGGGCGATCACTTGATGCGCGCGTGGATGGTGTAGCTGCGCGGCTGGTCGGCGGGAAAATCCGTCTCGACGGTGATCTCGGCGGATTCCTTTTTCGTCGTGTCCGCGGGCGTCACCGACACGGCGTACTGCGCGCCAGCCTTGATGGTTTCGAGCTTCGCGGCGATGCGCGGATTCGACGACGCGACGCTTTTCACACGCACCGCCGTGCCCGCTTCCGTGCTGAGCTGCACGGACTTCGCGGCATTCGCCTCGCCCGTTTTCCAAAAGACCAGCGCCGGCGCGATCGTGAGCGGCTCGTGAATCCAGACTTGCAGGCTCAGCTCCGTCGGCTCCGGTTTGTCATCCGAAATGACGGTGATGATTTTGCGATGCGGCCCCTTCCGATCGCCAAAAGTGAACCGCACGGAAATCTCACCCTGCTCGCCCGGCGCAAAAGTATTTTTCCCCAGCTTCGCGGAAGTGCAGCCGCACGACGTGCGAACTTTGTCGATGGTGACGGGCGTTTTCCCCGCGTTTTGAAAAACAAATTTCGTTTCGAGATGCCCGTCACTGGGCAGGCGGTGAAAATTTTGGGAAGCCTGCTCCCACTTGAGTTCCGCGCGGAGCGGTGCGGTAAAAAGCGGGAGCAGACAGGCGAGCGAGAGAGCGGCGCGAAGCATGGCAATCCTCGTATCGCGCAGCGGGTGAAATGGCAAACCCGCTGTCCGCTTCGCTTAAAGTCCGGCCTAACAAGACCCGCCTTCCCGGCTTCCACGTTCCAATGAATCCCGTCTTTCCCCGACTGCTCCCTTCCCTCATCGCCGCCGCCGTCTTCGCCGCCGATCCGGCGCCGGAGGATTTATGCGCCCAGCCATCGCCGGAGGAAATGGCGAAGGCCGTCGGCGTGCAGCTCCCGCGCCTGCCGTGGCACGTCGTCAATATCTGGTGGGATTTCGAGAAGCCCTCCGAACACTTCGAATCTCTCGCCGTGGATGTGACGATCGACCGCGATGTGCCCGCGACTTACAATCTCTACATCTCGCCGTGCGGCATAGCCGAGATCAACGGGATGCAGTTTTACGGCGGCATTCAGTCGAACATCAATGGCTGGGCGAGCGCGGAGGATCACGCGCGCGTGCATCCCGGAAAGGGCGCGATTTTTTCCCGATGGTCGAATGACAAAAAGACGCCGATCGGCCTGAGCCATGTGCGCGTCGCCGCGCCGGACTGCCTGATGGAGAGTGCGGGATACGAGGGTGAATTCGCGAGCGTGCGCCGCCCGTTCGCGTGGACGAAAGGCACTTACACCTGGCAAATCGTGAAGGACAAAACGGAGACGATCGACGGGAAGGAGAGCACCTGGTTCGCCTGCCAGGTGAAGGACGCGGGCGGCACGGTCTTCCCGGTCGGCAGCCTGCGCTTCGAGGGGAGCGACTTCACTTTTTGGAAAAAACATTCCGCCTTCGTCGAAGTGTACAGCACGTCGAAAATCCCGCGCTCCGGCATTCCGAAAGTGAACGTGACCTTCGGCTGGCCGCGCATCAACGGGGAGCCTGCGGCGGTGAAACGCGCGAGCGCCTACTACCCGCACGAGAAAGGCCCGGCCGCGCCCGATTGCGCCAACGCGAAAGCCGACGGCGCGAACGTGCGCGTCGAGGTCGGCCCGATTTTTGTGCGCGATGAAAAAGAGCGCCGGCACGAGTTGAAAATCGCGCGGTGAAAGCGGGAGCTATTCGGCGGCGACTTCGTACCAGAGCGTGCGGTATTGCGGGCCGATTTCGAGGGTGCCGTTCGCGAGGGGGATTTCGACGCGCCGCTGGCCGCGCTCGTCGAGCGCCCAGGCTTTCCTTTTTTTGTCGGAAACGGGCAGCGTGATTTTCGCGGCGATGCCTTCGACGAGCGAAGGCGCGCGGCCCCAATTCTTACCGACGCTTTCATGCGCATCGCTCGTCCATTTCATGTCCGTGTTCGCGGCTTTGCCAGTGGCGGTGATGAGGATGCGGCTGGCGGTTTTGAAATCACCGCCAACGAGAACGGTTGCTTCAATTGCCATCCAATCTTTGCCTTCGTCAGGTACCACAATGACATCGCGAAACATAATCCAAGCGCCTCTTGAGAAGCCGATGAATGCCTTGGTCCGTTCCGCATCCACCATGACCATTTTTAGGTCTCCGTCCCACTTCAACTCGCGTGTGTCTCCGAAAACCACGGTGTCTCTATCGCTCTTGTGGAAGAGGTTGCTGGATTCCTTCCCCATGCTAACTGCGATCTGATGTTCAAGCCCGTCATGCCGCTGAAAGCCCAGATCTTCCGCTCCTATCCGCGGTCCAGCCTTCCGCGATTTTTCGAGAGCGAGTTCAGGTGTTAGCACAGCAACGACTTTTTCCTTAGCTGCTATGACATCTCCGCGCACAAACATCGCGATGCTCGCCGGCAGCGTCGCCATTTTCACCGGATGCTGATCGATGTCGAAAAAGCTCGAAAAGTAACGCTGGTCCCAGTCGTCGGTGCGGTGGGAGTAGGCGAAGGCGAAGATGCCGTCCCAGTCTTGCAGCGCGGCGTAGGCGCAGATCAGCGGGAAGCCTTCGGCGGCGAATTCGTTCGGCGCGGGGTGGCTGTATTCGGTGCAGATGTAGGGCTTGCCCGCGACGCGCTGGAGGGCGAGGCCGGGCAGGGTGCCGCCGTCTTCGCGCCCCGCCATCGGGATGTTTTTCACGGTCCAATCTTCCGCGCCCCAGCCTTTGCCGTG
>JAYVRQ010000779.1:0-2893 GCA_043776145.1 Chthoniobacteraceae bacterium | reverse complement strand
CCGATACATGTGGCGTTACAGGTGCCGCCCACCGCTGATGTCCGTTCCGTTTTTCAAGTGCTGGGCCAAGCGCGTGCTGACCCTTCCCAGCCTGTTGCAAATGGTTTTTTCCAGGATGCGCTTGGTCTTGCGCGGGGCATCCGTCGGCGGGAACTCTTGTATCGGCAAGGCGGTGGTGGAAGGCAAACTGGAAATGCTGAGTGTAGGGGATTCGACATTTATCGGACGGGTGAAAATCGCAGTGCATGATCGCGTGGAGATCGGTGCGAATGTGTGTATCAATGACGGCGTGCAGATCCTGACTGCCAGCCATGATGTGCGCGACCCTGCGTGGCAGCAGATCACGAAGCCGATTGTTATTGAAGATTACGTCTGGATCGCGACCGGAGCGATGGTCCTTCCTGGCGTTCGGATTGGACGCGGGGCGGTCATCGGAGCAGGAGCGGTAATAGGTAAAGATATTCCCGCATATGCGGTGGCGATCGGGAATCCGCTTAGTATTCGTGAGGCGCAGCGGAGTCCGATTCTCGCCTATTCTCCGGTTCGTCTTCTTGCGTTTCAGGACGCGTGGCTTGGTAAAGAAGAGTCTGCGAGTGAGCCTGGTAAATGAAGCTGCAAAGTCACAGATCTTCTCAAGCCAAAATGAGCAACCCGCTAGTCCTGCTTTCGCACCCGACCGGAAACCAAAATGTGCGGCACGCAGCCCTGGCGCTCATGCGCGCGGATATGCTGGCTGAGTTCTGGACGTGCATCCGTTGGAATGAATCGGGAGTCCTTGACCGACTCCTGCCGGAAGGCATCCGGCGGGAGATGCGTCGGCGAACATTTCCTCTGGCATTGGAGCCGTTCATCCGGACTTTTCCGTGGCGTGAATGGGGCCGTCAGATCGCGGGACGGCTTGGGCTTAAGCGATTGGTAAAGGCCGAGACAGGCGCGTTTTCGGTGGATGAAGTGTATTGCTCGCTGGATCGCCGGGTCGCACGCCGGTTGGCTTCTTGTCCAGAAGTGAGGGGAGTGTATGGCTACGACGGAGGTGCGCTGGAGTCTTTTCGGGCGGCGAAAGCGGCGGGGCTGAAGACGATCTATGAGCATCCGATCATTCACTGGCGGAAGGTGCGGCAACTTCAAGAGGAGGAGGCCGAGCTGCATCCCGAGTGGAGGCCGACGCTGGGTGCGCTGCGTGACAGTGCTGGGAAATTTGAGCGCAAGGACGAGGAACTGGCGCTCGCGGACGTGATTCTAGTTGCCACCACTTTTTCCAAGGAGAGTCTGGCCCTGGCTCCGCGTTTATCCGCTGCGATTCACGTCATCCCTTACGGTTCTGTCCCGGTATCCGCCGCTCCGCGAATTCGCTCGGAGGGAAAGAAGCTGAAGGTGCTCTTTGTAGGCGGACTCGGGCAGGCGAAGGGACTGGGATATTTGCTTGAGGCCGCGGATCGCCTCGCGCCTCATATTGACCTCACACTGATAGGTCCGCGTCTCGCTCCGGCGATTCCCGATCCTGCCGTGCTGCAGCGGTGGCAGTGGTTCCCATCGCTGACACACGACGGGGTCTTGCAACAGATGGGGCTTCATGACGTCCTGGTGTTTCCATCACTTCACGAAGGTTTCGGGATGGTAATCCTCGAAGCGATGTCCCAAGGACTGCCAGTGATCGCGAGTCATCACACTGCTGCCGCCGATCTCATTACCGATGGTCGCGAGGGTTTTCTCATTCCGATTCGCTCATCCTCCGCAATCGTTGAGAAACTCGAAGTCCTGATCCGGGATCGGCACCTGCTCGCTGCAATGAGCATCGCAGCACAACGACTCGCCGAGCAATGGTCTTGGGAGCGTTATCAGCGGCGCTTGGCGGAGGTGGCAAAGGAGGCGCTGGGTCCGTGATGTGGAGTGCCGACGATATCATGCCACTTTCCGTCCGTTAGACCGTTGGACTTCGGCTCCATTTTGTGCAAAGAGAATGGACTGTGAAATTTTCCACCGCCCTGAATGAGAGAGCTTCCTGAAAACCCAGCCTTCCGCGCGAGAGGAGACTTCTCGGGTTTGCAGGTTGCCGGGTATCCCACCGGCGAGCCTGATACCTCCGGCTTCGAGGATGCACCCCGGGCGAGCGACGGATACCGTGCGATCCGCTGGCTCATCTGGACTTATTTTTGGCTGTTGATGTTTGAGGGGGCGCTTCGCAAGTGGGTCGTGCCTAGCTTTTCAAATGTACTGCTGGTAGTGAGAGATCCTTTCGTGGTGTTAGCGTATGTGGTCGCCTTGAGAAATAACGTGTTTCCCAAAGGTCGCTTGATTTCATATACGATTGTTCTAGGCGTCGTCACGTTTTGCGTATCTTTGATCGGAGTGGCCACGGGATCGATGAACAGCAAACACCTCGTCACTCTATACGGATTGCGCACGAATTTTCTTCATGTGCCGCTCATATTTCTGATGGCAAAAGCACTCAACTTTCGCGACCTCCGGGCGTTTGGGAAATGGATGCTTCTGATGGCGGCTCCGATGGCGGCGCTCGTGTACTTGCAGTTCAAATCTCCAGGAGACGCATGGGTGAATCTCGGAGCTGGCACCCATGAGGGCGAAATAGCCAGGCAAGTGGGTACGGGAGTCGAATCGGGCGATCTGGTACGCATCCGCGCCGCCGGAATATTTTCCTATAACACGGGGCTTGGAACATACCTCTGTCTCGTGACGGCGTTTGTTATTTACCACTTCTTTCTGGGCAAGGTGTATCCGAAGTGGCTGGCAGTGTCGGCGGCCATCGGAGCGGTCGCTGCGGCGGCGGTCTCCGGCAGTCGCACTACGGCCTTGTCAATGGGACTTGTGGCGCTAGCGGGGGCGGTCTGTGCCGTGGTGAAGCCCAAGTTCGTCAAGGGTTCAGTAGGGATCG
>JAYVRQ010000778.1:0-9747 GCA_043776145.1 Chthoniobacteraceae bacterium | reverse complement strand
GATCGACGCGGACGGGCACGGTGATGTCGTGGGCGATGAGGTATTGGTAGTTCAGCGGGATGGAGCCGTCCTGATAAGTCTCCTCGGTGTCCCACGAGCCGCGGGTGACTTTGAATTCGACGAGGCCGTATGGAAGATCGACCGCGCCGGTGAAGCGCCCGTCGCTTTCCCGCTGAAGGATGATGCCGCGCTCCGGCTGCCACCCGCCGAGCGCGGGATCAGTGCCGACGATGACGACACGCTGGCACGCGGGGTCGGCGGGGATGGTGACGGCAAACGTGAGGCGCGGCATGGCGCACTATGGCCGGGGAGCGCGGGGAGGGCGATGCGATTTAATGCGCCGGGATCGTGGTGCGCAGCAGCGCGGTACCTTCGGCGAGGGGCTTCAGTTCACGATTCGCGAGCGATGCGGGGACGAGGAAAAATGCGCCCTTGCCGAACTCGCGCCCGGCGCATTCGACACGCCCGGCGATCACGGTGAAAATGACGCAACCGGGGCCGCCCGCGTGGCGCGGTTCGCGGAGCGTCCATTTTTCGACGTGGAAAAATTCGCACGCGACGACGGTTTCGCCGCGCGGCTCGACGATGCCGGGCTCGGGGTCGTTGAAGTCGATCGACTGGAGCGATTCATCGACGTGCAAGGAGCGCGGTTTGCCGTCGAGACCGAGGCGGTTCCAGTCGAAAACGCGGTAGGTCGTGTCGCTGTTTTGCTGCACCTCGAAGATGAGATTGCCCGTGCCGATCGCGTGGATGCGCCCGCTCGGGATGAAGAAGGCGTCGCCCTTTTTCACGGGAATGTGGTGGATCAAATCCGCGACGCGGCCTTCATCGAGCGCGCGCAGGAAATCCTCGCGCGTGATGCCGCGGCGCAGGCCGGCGTAGAGGTCGCTTTCGAGCAGCGCGTCGAGGATGTACCACATCTCGGTCTTCGGCTCGCCGCCGAGTTGCGCGGCCACGGCGGCGGGCGGATGCACCTGCACGGAGAGGCGCTCCTGCGCGTCGAGCAGTTTGAAAAGCAGGGGAAAACGTTCCGCGTCCGGCAGGCCCGCGCCGAAGACCGGCTCCCGGAAGTCCGTCCACAATTCGTGCAGCGTGCGGCCATGCAGCGGGCCGTCGTGGACCACGCTTTGCGCGTCGGTGCGGTCCACGATTTCCCATGACTCGCCGAAACGGCTGCCGACCGGCAATCGTTTGTGGAGCAGGGTTTCGAGGCGGCGTCCGCCCCAGACGCGCTCCATCAGCAAGGGCTCGAAGACGATGGGTTGGAGGATTTCCATGGGGCGCGAGTTTAGGCGCTGCTCCGCGCTTCGCCAGTCCTCTTCGGTATCGACATCGCGCCGGACGGGGAGCCGGTGGACGCGGAGATTTTCCGAAGCGGCGCGGGCGAGCGTTTCGGCGAAGACGCGCCCGGTGCTCCACGGGATGCGCTCGAAAAGCGCGGAGTGCGGCGCGGCGAGCGCGATGAGATAGTAGCCGCCGTCTTCGCTCGGGCCGAGGGCGATGTCGTGTGTGTCGAGCGCGGTCCACGTTTCGTGGAAAATCGCGGCGTCGATTTCCACGCAGTCGGTCCCGATCGCGGCGACTTGCTGGAAGCCGAGCGCAAATGTTTCCGCGAAAGCACGGGAGAGGCGCGCGCCCAGATCTCCGGCGGATTGCGGGAGAAAATACAGCGCCTTTTCGGGAGCGATGCCGTTCAGCCAGTGCTCGATTTCCTCCCGGCGTTCCGGCGGATCGAAGCACGCGATGGCTTCCGCATCTTCCGGCAGATGCGCGAAAACTTTCGCCGCGAGCCGCCGGTAAATTTCCGCTGCGCGTTCCGCGCCGAGCGTGGCGGCGAGGCGCGTCTTCACGCGGCCTGGCTCGGGATGTTTGACGAAGACGAGGACCGCGCGGCGAGGCGCCGCGGGAACGGTCTGCGGCGGGGGCGCCGCAGCCACTACTCGTCGCCTTTGACGATCGCCTTGTTCATCTCGCGGGCGAGATTGCGCATTTGCTTTACGTCATCGAGCGACATCGGTGTATCGACCGGGCGCGTCGTCATCGCGCGGATTTGCTTGAGATTGCGCTCGATGAGCTGGACCGGGCGCGTGGATTTGAGGCGCGGGTTCAGCGTGTTCACGCGGTCGATGAAATAGTCGAACAACTCCGGCTGGATGAGCCGGTTCGCGCGCTTGTCGTTGTAATCCTCGGCGACGATCGACGACGTGATTTCCAAGCCGCGCAGCCAGCCGCCGAGCGCGACGAGATGCGCGATCTCCTCGTCCTTCAGCGCCATCAGGCCGGCCTCCGTGTCGGCCTGCGCGCGGACGAGTTCGCTCTTCACGCCGGACCATTTGTTTTGCACCGCTTTTTCGAGAATGCCGCGGCTGTGTTTGGTGACGTGATCGCCGACGCCGAGACCCTTCGCGAGTTTCAGCAGGGTGCGCCCGACTGGCTCGATGCGCGACTGCTTTTCCGCCGCGACGGCGAGGAAGCCATCCGCGATGACGCCGCCCGCGACGAGCGCAAGTTGCGCGCGGTTTTGCGGCTGCGGATCGGGCAGATCGCGCCAGACTTTGTCGAAAGGAATCGGGCGCAAATCCTCGAGTTCGCGGAAGAGTAGTTCGATGGACGGCGCGGTGAATTCATTGATGCCCAGTTCCTCCCGCGCGTGCTCGATGGATGCGGCCTCGGCGGGCGAGCGAGGCTTTTCCGCACGGGAAAAAATCGCGAGGCTGAGGAAGAGAGCGGTTGTGAGGCACCGGCGCATCCCAATGCTTGTGCGCGAAAGTGCGGCGGAATGCAGCACAAAAACACGCTCATTCATTCCTCAGCGCATCCACCGGGCTCATCCGCGCCGCGCGCCAGGCGGGGAGGAAGCCGGAGACGATGCCAGTGGCAACGGCCACTCCCAGCGCGAGCAGGATCACCGATGGCGACAGTGCGACCCTCGGCAGAAAGCGTTTCGCAATTTCCACCAGACCAAATGCAAGCGTGAGCGCGATCCCCGCGCCGAGCACGCAGATGCCCGCGGCTTCGATCAGGAATTGCAGCAGGATCGTGCGCCGCTTTGCGCCGATGGCTTTGCGGATGCCGATCTCGTGGGTGCGCTCGGCCACGGAGACGAACATGATGTTCATAATCCCGATGCCGCCCACGAACAGCGACAGCCCCGTGATGAAAAACCCAGCCGTCGCGATCACCGCCGACACCTTCTTGAATTGCGCCAGCAATTGCTCCTGCTGATTGATCGCGAAGTCGTCATCGACCCCGGGAGACACGCGGCGCACCTTCCGCAGCAGCCCGCGCAATTCCTCGCGCGCCGCCTCAATGTGCGTGGGGTCGTCCACTTTCACCTGGATCGTGCAACTCGGATCCCAGCGGAAACCGCGGAACATTTTCCCAATCGGGATGACCACCTGATTGTCGAGACTCATCTGCCCGAGCACGCTCCCGCGCTTTTCCAGCACGCCGATCACTTCCAGCGATTCATTGCCGACGCGGATTTTCTGACCGAGCGGCGGCTCTTTCAGGAAGAGCTTCTCCGCGACCTCCGCGCCGATCACGCACAAGTCGCGATTCCCCGCCGCCTCCATCGCGGTCATGAAGCGCCCCGCAGCCAGCGTCACCCCGCCGGTCGTGAGGAATTGCTCGTTCGTCCCGATCAGCAGCACGAGGCCCGAGCTGCGGTTTTTGAAACGCACCGAGTCGATCCCGTGCATGACCGTCGGCGTGACGCCGCGCGCCAGGCTCAGCCCGCGCTCGACCGCGCGGACTTGCGCGAGCGTGATCTTGCCGCGCTTCGCCGCCGCGTCCCACTTCGCATCGGACTCGATGAACCACTCCCGCTGATCGACGTAGAGCACATCCGTCCCGATGAAAGAAATCGCGTCGCGAAACGCGCCGTTGAGCCCTTCCATCGCGGTCGCCATCAACGTCACCGTGAGGATTCCAATGACGATCCCCGTCGTCGTGAGAAAAGAGCGCAGCAGATTCCCGCGAATCGCCTCGCCGGAGATGCGCGTGCCTTCTTTGAATTCGGAGAGCAAGTTCATGTGCCGCGCACATCCTCATCCGATTTGGTTCCGCGGAAGACGAGTGTTTTCGCCAGACGTCAAAGCGCGCGGGATTTTCCTAATGCAAACGCGGCGTGGCGGATTGGACGACTTGCCTTCACAACGCAGGCATCGCTTGAACGATTTCCTTCGACATGTGTCGGATGCGCACTGTTTGCTTGAAACCCCTCGCGCGATTTTCCAAATCCATTTTCCCATGATCAAAGTTCGCAACCTCAAAAAAACATTCGGCCCGAAGGTGGCGGTGAACGGCGTTTCGTTCACCGTCGAAAAGGGCGAAGTGCTCGGCTTTCTCGGACCCAACGGCGCGGGCAAATCCACCACGATGCGGATGATTACTGGCTTCATCCCGCCGTCGGGCGGCGAGATTTCCATCGGCGGCCACGATATTACGTCGAGCCCGATCGAGGCGAAGCGGCTCATCGGATACCTGCCGGAAAATGCGCCGTCGTATGCGGACATGAGCGTGTCGGGGTTTCTCGCATTCACGGCGGAGTTGCGCGGGCTGAGCGGCGGGGATTTGAAACGCGCGGTGGATCGCGTGATCGAGATGTGTTTTCTGGAGCCGGTGCGGCATCAGAGCATCGAGACGCTCTCGAAGGGCTACCGGCACCGGACGTGTTTTGCGCAGTCGATCATTCACGATCCCGAGGTGCTGATTCTCGATGAGCCGACGGACGGGCTGGACCCGAATCAGAAGCACGAGGTGCGGACGCTGATCCGGCGGATGGGCGAAAAGAAGGCGATCATTTTCTCGACGCATATTCTGGAGGAAGTCGAGGCGGTGTGCTCGCGGGCGATCATCATTGATCGCGGGGCGATCGTGGCCAATGGGACGCCGCAGGAACTCAAGCGCCGCTCGGAAAATGCAGGCGCGGTGACGCTGAGCCTCGCGGAAGGGGTGGCCGCGAGCGTGTCGGCAAAGGTGAATCAGATTTCGGGCGTGGCGCGTTCCGTGGTCATCAGCGAATCGCCGCTGACCGTGCGCGCTTTTCCAGGAAAAAATGGGGACAGCGCGGACGTGGCTCTGGCGCTCGGCGAAGTGGCCGCGCGGGAGAAATGGCGGATACGCGAACTGCACACGGAGGAAGGGCGGCTCGATGAGGTCTTCCGCAGCATCACGCTGCCCGATAGCGATGCGAAGGAGGAACGGAAATGAGCGGGAGCATTCGCAACATCAAGACCATCGCAAAACGGGAACTCGCAGGGTATTTCTCATCGCCGGTGGCGTTCGTCTTCATCGTGATCTTCCTGCTGCTGTCGGGATTTTTCACGTTCATGGTCGCGGGATTTTTCGATCGCGGGGAGGCGAATCTGATGCCGTTCTTTACGTGGCATCCGTGGCTGTATCTCTTCCTCGTTCCCGCCGTGGGAATGCGGATGTGGTCAGAGGAACGGCGGCTCGGAACGATCGAACTGCTGCTGACGATGCCGGTGACGACGTGGCAGGCGATCGTCGGAAAATTCCTCGCATCCTGGATCGTTCTCGCGCTCGCGCTGCTGCTCACCTTCCCCGTCGTCTGGACGGTGAACTACCTCGGCAGCCCGGACAACGGCGTGGTGCTCGCCGGCTACATCGGCAGCCTGCTGATGGCCGGCGCCTACCTCGCGATCAGCGCGATGACTTCCGCGATGACGCGCAACCAAGTCGTGAGCTTCATCGTCGCGGTGGTGCTCTCGCTTTTCCTCATCCTCGCCGGATGGCCGCCCGTTACGGACATGCTCGTGCAGTGGGCGAAGCCGTGGTTCGTGGATGGCGTCGCCGCGTTCAGCGTGATGACCCATTTCGAGAGCATCCAAAAGGGCGTGATCGACTCGCGCGACATCCTGTATTTCCTGTCGGTCATCGTGTTCTCGCTCTTCACGACCGGCGTCATCATCCGCGCCCATCGGGCGGGCTGACTCCGCATCTCTTCCTCTTCCTCTTCCGCTTAATCTTCCTCTATCCGGCGGAAGGAGGAAGATTAAGCGGAAGAGGAAGAACCCCAATCCCATTTCCCTAACTATCCAAATGAAGAAAGGCTTAGAAACCTACATTTACTCGACCCTCGGCATCGCCGCGATGCTCGCCATCCTCGTCATCGCGAACGTCATCGCCGCCCGCGGCAAGCAGCGCATCGACCTCACCGCCGAGCGCGCTTACACGCTTTCGCCCGGCACGCGCGCGATTCTCGCGAAGCTCGATACGCCCGTGCAGGTGCGCTACTACTGCACGCGCGGAGAGAACGAGATGCCGGTGATGTTGAAGACGTACGCGCAGCGGGTGGAGGATTTGCTCGGGGAATTCCGGCAGGCTTCCAAGGGCCAGATCAAAATCCAGAAGCTCGATCCGCAGCCGGATTCCGACGCGGAAGATTCCGCGAAGCTGGACGGGATCGAGGGCCAGATGATCCAGAGCGGCGCGCAAATCTATCTCGGCGTGAGCGTGAGCATGCTCGATCAACAGGACGCGATTCCTTTTCTCAACCCGAACGGCGAGCGGATGCTCGAGTACGAAATCGCCCGCAGGATCTCGCGGGTGGCCAACCCGACCAAGCCGGTCGTCGGCGTGATGAGTCCGCTGCCCGCGGCTGGTGGCGGGATGAATCCGATGATGATGCGGATGGGCCAGCAGGGTCAGCCGCCGTGGTTTTTCTACACGGAAATGCAGAACGACTTCACGTTGAAGACGGTCGAGGTGACGGCGGACAAAATTCCCGACGATGTGAAAGTGCTCGTGCTCATCCATCCGAAGATGCTCTCCGACGCCGCGCAGTTCGCTGTCGATCAATTCGTGATGCGCGGCGGCAAACTCATCGCGTTTCTCGATCCGCTCTGCGTGCTCGACCGGCAGTCGCAGCAGATGGGACCGCCGAGCAGTTCGTCGCTCGACCGGTTGCTGAAGGCTTGGGGCATCAGTTTCGATGCGACGAAGGTGGTGGCCGACATGGATTACGTCGGCCAAACCGGACGCGGGCGTGCGCCATCGGTGCTGCAACTCACCGAAAAAGCCGTGAACAAGGACGACGTGCTCACCGGCGATATCGATAATCTGCTCATGGTTTTCGCGGGCGCATTCTCCGGCACTCCGGCGGAAGGGCTGACGCAAACGGTGCTCATCAAGTCCTCGAAAAACTCGCAACTCGTCGATCCGATGACCGCGCAGATGGGCGGCGATGATGTCGCCAAGAACTTCAACGCCTCGGGCACCGAATACCCGCTGGCCGTGCGTCTTTCCGGGAAATTCAAGACGGCGTTTCCCGAGGGAAAACCGAAGGCGCCTGACGCGAAGCCCGATGAGAAAAAGCCGGAGGACAAAAAGGACGAACCCGCCGAGCAGAGCTTGAAGGAGTCGGCGCAGGAGAATGCCGTGGTGCTCATCGGTGACAGCGACATGATTCAGGATCAAGCCGCCGTCCGGGAAATGCCGAACATGTTTGGCGGAGGACAGCGCATGATGATCCGGCAGAATGGCAACCTCGCCTTCGGCCAGGCGGCGGTGGAGCAGCTTACGGGCGACAGCAATCTGATCTCCGTCCGCAGCCGCGCTTCGCGCGAGCGTCCGTTCACCGTCGTGAAAAAAATGCAGGCTGACGCTGAGGCGAACTACCGCACGAAGATCAAAGACCTCGAAACCGGTCTCGCCGAAGCGCAGAAAAAACTCGGCGAACTCCAGCGGTCGAAAGCAGCGGAACCCGGCCAGCGTTTCATCCTCTCGCCCGAGCAGCAGGCGGAGATCGCGAACTTTCGCAAAAAGGAATCCGACGTGAAACAGCAGCTCAAAACCGAGCGCAAAAAACTGCGCGCCGACATCGACTCCCTCGAAAACTGCGTCAAGTGGGCGAACATCGCGGGGATGCCCGCGCTTGTGACGCTCGGCGGCGTGATGCTCGCGATGTCCCGCCGCAAACGCGAAGCCGCCCGCTAATTTTTCCATCACCATGAAAGGCAAACATCTCTTCCTCCTGCTCGTCCTCGCGCTCGCCGTCGGCGGCGCGTGGTATTTTCTGCAAACCAACGATGAAGCCGTCGGCAAAAAATCCGCCGACGGCGCGGGCGGCAAGGTGCTCGACTTCCCGATCAACGACGTGGCGCGCGTGACCGTGAAAGCCACGGGCGCGGAACTCAACATCGTGAAAAAAGGCGACGACTGGACCGTGCAAGAACGCGCCGATTATCCTGCGCCTTACGAGCAGGTCAGCGATTTGATTCGCAAGCTGTGGGAACTCAAAACTGTGCAGGATATGGGGAAAGTCGGGCCGTCGCAGTTTCCGCGTTTCGAGCTTGTCGAACCCGGCAAGGAAGGCGGCACGGGCACTGTTGTCGAATTGAAGGACAAGGATGGAAAATCGCTCACGGCGCTGCTGCTCGGGAAGAAGTTCATGAAAAAGAGCGACGGGATGGGCATGGGAATGCCGGGTGAAATGCCGGGCTTCCCCGCAGGCCGCTACGTCGCGCCCGTCGGCTCGACGAAAGTCTCGCTCGTTACCGACACCCTCGAAAACATTGAGCCAAAGGCCGACCGCTGGTTGAAGAAGGACTTCTTCAAAATCGAAAATCCGAAGTCCATCAAGGTCGATGGCACGACCGAGCCGATGCACTGGACCGTGACGCGCGAAAACGCGACCGCCGACTGGAAACTCGAAGGCGCGAAAGAGGAAGAGAAGATCGATCCCGCCAAGGTCACGTCTTTCGCGAACATGTTCTCGTTCCCCAGTTTTGCCGACGTGCTCGCGCCCGATGCGAAGCCAGAGGACACCGGCCTCGACAAACCCACGACGGTCATAATCGAGACGACCGACAAATTTTCCTACACGCTGAAAATCGGAAAACCGAACGGCGAGAACCTGCCCGTCACCATGAGCGTGACCGCCGACTTCGTGAAAACGCGCGAACCCGGCAAGGACGAAAAGCCGGAGGACAAGGAGAAGCTCGACAAAGAATTCCAAGCCGCGCTGAAAAAGAACGAAGACAAGCTCGCGTCGGAAAAAAAGTTCGAGGCGCGTCCCTACCTCATCGCGAAAACCACGCTCGATCCGCTGCTCAAAGACCGTGCCGCCCTCATCGCCGAAAAGAAACCCGAGGCCCCACCACCCGCACCCGGCACCCCGCCGCCCGTCCCGCCATCCAGCGTCGTCCCGCCCGCGCCGATGCGCGAACCGATCACCGTCACCACGCCGCCCGTCAGCGCCCCGCCGCTCCCGCCCGGCGTCGTCCCACCGCCCGCGCCCGCGAAACCTTCTCCCGACGCACCGCCGCCACCTGCCAAGCCCGCGCCCGAACCCGCGCCTGCGGACCCCGCTCCACCGCCACCAAAACCCGCATCCGAGGAAAGCGCCCCGAAGCCGCCGGAGAAAAAGGGCGAGTAATCGGTGGCGGCGCGCAGCTGTAAAGTAGTCCGCGACTTTAGTCGGCAACAACGCGGGCTGCGGGCTGACCGTGAGCAGTCACTAGCTTCCCCGACTTCTACCGCTCATCCCGCGGCCCGCGTTGTTGCCGACTAAAGTCGCGGACTTACTTTCCTCTTCCCGCGCGGCGGCGTGTGGCGGCGAAGGCAAGTGTGCTGAAAAGCAGCACGGCCACGCTGGGCTCTGGGACGATGTTCCAGCCGATGGCATCCATCGCGGCGATGTCGATCGCGGTGGGATCGCCGACGGTGCCGGGAGGAAAGCCGGGGTCCATGATCGCGGGAATGCCGCTCGCAAAGTGGCTC